>CALCHA010000247.1 GCA_937901265.1 uncultured Phycisphaerales bacterium | reverse complement strand
CGAAAATCCGCGATGCCGCCCCCTTCAAGGAACATGGCGTCACCGCCGCCGAACAGCTCAAACTCCTCCCCCTCCTCTACGCCTACACCGGCGACAAGAAATCACTCGAACTCGCGCGCCTCGCCTACCAAAAAGTCATCGCCGCCAGCCTCATGCCCGACGGCGGCGTCGTCAGCTCCGAATCCCTCGGACCCGCCGCCTTCAACTCCCTCCACGAAACCTGTGACATTACCGACTGGTCCTGGAGCTTCGGCTACATGCTCCTCGCCGCCGGCGAAGGCCAGTGGGCCGACCTCATCGAACGCGCCACCTTCAACGCCCTCCCCGGCGCCGTGACCAAAGACTTTCAACAGCTCCAGTATTTCTCCAGCCCCAACCAGCTCCTTGCCTCCAGCTCCGCCTGCGCCCGTCTCGCCGTCACCCGCATGTCCTACCGCGCCGGACACGAAACCCCCTGCTGCTCCGGAAACGTCAGCCGCGCCATGCCCAACTACGTCGCCCGCATGTGGCTCCGCTCCAAAGATGGCCTCGCTGCCGCCCTCTACGGCCCCTGCGACCTCCACACCACCATCAATGGACATCCCATCACTATCACCCAGTCCACCGCCTACCCCTTCCGCGACGCCATCACCTTCACCCTCGCCCTGAAGCAGCCGCTCACCTTCTCCCTCAGCCTCCGCATCCCCGCCTGGTGCGCCATGCCCGCCCTAACTCTCAATGGCCAAGACGTCCCCCTCGCCGCCGCCCCCGGCGACTTCGCCCACATCAGCCGTGAATTCCATCACGGCGATGTCCTGCTCCTGCATCTGCCCATGACCGTCGCCCTCGACCCGTGGTTCGGCGGCAAAGCCCTCACCATCTCCCGCGGCCCGCTGGTCTACTCGGCGCAAATCCGCGAAAAACGTGTGGAAATCACCCGCGATTCCGACGCCATCCGCCGCGTCCTCATCGGCCACAACATCGAAGGTTTCCCCGCCGTCGAGTTCTATCCCGCCGGCGAATGGCGCTTCGGCCTCGACGCCGGCCTGGAAAGGACCCCCGAGAAAATCACCCTCCACGAATCCCCCATGACCGACAATCCCTTCCTCGCTGACACCGCCCCCGTGAAGCTCTCGGTCCCCGTCCGCCTGCTCTCCCACTGGCTCCCCGACTGGATGCCGACCATCGATCCCATGCCGGCCGACCTCAAGCAGGCCCCGAAAAATCCCGCTGCCCTCCCCGACGCCGCCGCCCTCCAATCCCCCGGCCCCGCCCAACTCCTCACCTTCGTCCCTCTGGGCAGCACCCACCTGCGCCTCACCTCCCTGCCCGTCATCCCCACCGTCTGATCACGACCTACCTAAGGATTCACCATGCTGCCATCGCTCCGCAACCTCCTCCTCACGCTCCCCCTGCTCACCCTCACCCCCGCCCTCCGCGCTGCCGTCCCCGCGCCCACCCTCCTCGACATCCGCTCCTTCGGTGCCATCGGCGACGGCATTACCCTCAACACCAAGGCCCTCCAATCCGCCATCGACCAGGCCACCACCACCGGCGGCACCCTCCTCATCGCCGGAGGCAGCTACGTCACCGGCACCCTCTACCTCAAAAGCAACGTCACGCTCCACATTGAAGCCGGCGCCATCCTCCTCGGCAGCACCCACATCGCCGACTACACCACCGACACCGACCGCACCATGTACGCCGGCGAACCCCACATGGACCGCTGCCTCATCTTCGCCAGGGACGCCAGCAACATCGCCATCGATGGCATGGGTACCATCGACGGCCAGGGCAAGTCCTTCCCCGAGGCCGGCGACCCTCGGAAAAACCGCCCCAAGCTCATCCGCTTCCTCAACTGCTCCCGCATCCGCATGCGCGACATCACCCTCCAGCACCCCGCCTCCTGGACCAATGAGTGGCGCTACTGCTCCGACATCGTCGTCGAGGGCATCACCGTCAGCAGCCGCGGATACACCAACGGCGACGGCCTCGATCTGGACGGCTGCACCAAGGCCCGCGTCAGCAACTCCACCTTCGATACCGGCGACGACGCCATCTGCCTCCAAACCTCCTCCCCCGCTCACCCCTGCACCGACATCACCGTCATGAACTGCAACTTCTCCAGCCGCTGGGCTGGCATACGCATCGGCCTTCTCTCCCGCGGCGATTTCTCCAACATCGCCGTCACCAACTGCACCTTTACCGACCACCAGGACTCCGGCCTGAAAATCCAGATGAACGAAGGCGCCTCCATGAAAAACATGACCTTCAGCAACCTCGTCATGAAGAATGTTCCCCGCCCCGTCTTCCTCACCTTCTGCCAGAAAAACGCCTGGGTCGACGCCGGCCGCGACCTCCCCCCCATGAAAGCCGTCACCGATCTCCAATTCAGCAACATCGTCGTTGACGACTCCGGCGTCACCGGCCCCGCCGCCGTCACCTGCGGCTTCCAGATCACCGGCACGCCCGGCCACGACCTCCAGAACCTTTCCTTCAGCGACATCCGCGCCACCTTTCCCGGCGGCGGCACTTCCGCGGACGCCGCCAACGTCCTCGCCGAATTCACCCCGCAAGTCCTCCGCGCCGGATGGCCTGAATACAGCCGTTTTGGCGCCACCGTCCCCGCCTTCGGCTTCTACGCCCGGCACGTTGACGGCCTTTCGCTGCGCAACGGCCACCGCGCCACCGTCCTCCCCAACGCACGCCCGCCGATC
>CALCHA010000246.1 GCA_937901265.1 uncultured Phycisphaerales bacterium | reverse complement strand
ATCGGAGCCTCCTGCCATGCCTGCCACTCCCACCGCCGCTTCGCACGAAGCCTCTGCCCCGAACCTCGCCGCAGGCCCCGGTCGCCCCACCGACGCCGCCCCGGCCGGGCCGCACATGCCCCCCTATTACGCCCTGCCCGTCATCGCCACCGGCTCGGCCGTCCCGCCTCCCGCCACCCAGGTGCCCGTCCAGCCGCTGCTCTTCGAAATCGCCTGGGAAGTCTGCTGGCAGCTCGGCGGCATCTACACCGTCATCCGCTCCAAGGCCCCGCAGATGACCCGCATCTGGGGTGAACGCTACTGCCTCATCGGCCCCTACAACGCGGCTACCGCCGACGTCGAGATCGAAGAATCCCAGCCCACCGGCCCCATCGCCATTGCGATTGAACGGCTCCGCGACATGGGCATCCGCTGCCACTACGGCCACTGGCTCATCACTGGCCGACCACGCGTGCTCCTCCTGGAATTCGGTGCCGCCCTCGATCGTATCGGTGAGTTCAACTACTACCTCTGGAAAGACCACGGCATTCAGGCCCCCAACGACCAGGAAGTCTCCAACGTCATCTCCTTCGGCTTCCTCGTTGGCCTCTTCTTCCAGGAGCTCTGCAAGGTCCCCAACATTCAACTGCCCGTCCTGGCCCAGTTTCATGAATGGATGGGCGGGCTGGGCTGCATGCGCATCAAGCACCTCAACCTTCCCGTTGCCACCGTCTTTACCACCCACGCCACCCTCCTGGGCCGCTATCTCTGCACCGACAATCCCGACTTTTATTCCAGGCTTCCCTGGATCGATCCCGACCATGCCGCCGGGCATTACAACATTTATGCCCGCTACTCCATCGAGCGCGGTGCCACGCACACGGCAGATGTTTTCACCACGGTCTCCGATATCACCGGCCTCGAAGCCGAGAAACTCCTCGGGCGCCGCGCCGATGTGGTCACCCCCAACGGCCTCAACCTGCACAAATTCGCCGCCCTGCACGAATTCCAGAATCTTCACAAGGATTACAAGGAAGCCATCCACCAGTTCGTCGCCGGACACTTCTTCCCCTCCTACAACTTCGACCTCGACAAAACCATCTACCTCTTCACCTCCGGTCGTTATGAATACCGCAACAAGGGCATGGACGTCTTCATCGAAGCGCTTGCCCGCCTGAACCACTGGCTCCGCGCCGGCGGCATCCCCATCACCGTCGTCGCCTTCATCATCACCAAGGCCCCCAATAAAAATATCAACGTCGACGTCCTGCGCAACCAGTCCATGTTCGACGAACTCTCCAAAATGTGCTCCAACATCACCGAGGAAATGGGCAAGGCCCTCCTCCACAGCGTCTCCATGGGCCGCCTCCCTGAACGCGGCGACCTCATGACCGAAGAAGCCACCGTCCGCCTCAAACGCGGCATGCATGCCTGGCGCACCTGGAAGCAGCCCGCCATCGTCACCCACGACCTTTGGGACGATGCTGGCGACCCGGTCCTCAACCAGCTCCGTGCCTGCAAGCTCTTTAACGACCGCCACGATCCCGTCAAAGTCGTCTTCCATCCCGACTTCGTCTCCGCCACCTCGCCCCTCCTGGGCCTCGATTACGACCAGTTCGTCCGCGGCACCCACATGGGCGTCTTCCCCAGCTACTACGAACCCTGGGGCTACACCCCCGCCGAGTGCGTCGCCTCCGGTGTCCCCGCCGTCACCAGCGACCTCGCCGGCTTCGGCTCCTACGTGCAGCAGAACATCCAGGACCCCGCCTCCAAAGGCCTCTTCATCGTTGGTCGCCGCTATGCAAGCTGGGACCAGGCCTGCAACCAGCTCACGGAGATCCTCTTCAACTTCTGCCTCAAGGATCGCCGCAGCCGCATCGAATTGCGCAACCGCACCGAGCGCCTCTCCGATTATTTCGACTGGTCCAATTTGATCACCCACTACAACGACGCCCACAAACTGGCAATGCAGCGCAAGGCGGGCGTGACGATCTAAGGCGCTCCGAGAGACGCACGCGTTTCACTATAATGCCGGTGAGGTGCCTTATGACCACAATCGACAAACCCCCCGCCGCCGTCTGGACGGATGATGCCCTCTTGGCCCTCGATCATGTCGGCAAGGTCGAACTCATCGACGGAGAGCTCCGCAAAATGGTGCCCGCTGGCCCTGAACACGAAGATATCGGCAGCTTGCTTATCACGGCCCTGACCAACGCCGTGCGTCCAAGCCGCCTCGGCCGCGTGTACGGCTCCAGCGCCGGCTATCGCCTTTCTCCGCAGACGCTCCTCTCCCCCGATGTCTCCTTCATCGCCACCCCGCGCCTCAAAGGCCTCCGCGCTCACTACAAAAAGTTCCTCAAATTCGCCCCCGACCTCGCCGTCGAAATCCTCTCCCCCGGCGACTCCCGCAAAGCCGCCCTCCGCAAACTGCCCGACTACTTCCAGCACGGCACCCAACTCGTCTGGATCGTCAACCCCATCAGGCAATCCGTCGAAGTCTTCACCGGCCCCGGCGCCTCCGCCCGCACCCTCACCCTCCCCGACACCCTTACCGCCGCCCCCCTCCTCCCCGGCTTCGCCCTCAAACTCGCCGACCTCTTCGACCCCCCCGATTTCGACTGAGCCCCCCCGCGCCGCCTCACGGCTTGCCCGCAAGCTGTTCGATAAACGCCCGTTTCTGCGGATCGGCAGTGCGTGAGGCCTCGCGCTGCAGGCTGAAGGTCGCAACGTCGTCGCCTTCCCCGCTGCGAATCACGTTC
>CALCHA010000245.1 GCA_937901265.1 uncultured Phycisphaerales bacterium | reverse complement strand
GGGTTTTTACGAGACTGGCGGGGTTTTCTGCCGATAAGGGGCAGGGGGGCCGCGAGAGGCATCCTGCGCCGGCCAACGCATCTTTTTCGTCGCCAGCCGCGTATGATGGGAGGATGGTTTCGCGCAACAGGACGATGCATGTACCTGCAGCATTACAATTTTCAGCACCTGCCCTTCCGTAACACGCCCGATCCGCGGTTCTTTTATGAGACGCCGCGGCACAATGAGGCGCTGGCCAACCTGATTTACGCGGTGGAGCAGCGGCGCGGGTTCGTGCTGCTTTCCGGGGAAATCGGGTCGGGCAAAACGCTGGTGACGCACCTGCTGCTCAAGCACATCGAAGATCATGCCCAGATTGCCCTCGTGCGCAACACCCACCTGAACTCCTCCCAGCTGATTCGTCTGATCTGCGATGAATTCGGCGTGCAGGTGTCCGGCGAGGCGGACAAGGCGGCCATGCTGCTGGCGTTGAACAGTTTTTTGATCCAGCAACTGGCTGAAGATCGGCTGGTGGTGGTGATCATCGACGAGGCGCAGAACCTTTCGGACAAGGTGCTGGAAGAGTTGCGGATGCTCTCGAACCTCGAGACGTCGAGCGAAAAGCTGCTGCAGATCGTGATCGTCGGACAGCCGGAGTTGCGCGACAAGGTTTCTCAGCCGCACCTGGAGCAGCTGCGGCAGCGGATCGCCCTGTCGTATCACCTCGAGCCGCTGACGCTGGAGGAGATCACGGCGTACATTTATCACCGCATGAAGATCGCGGGGGCGGAGCACACGGCTCGTTTCACACCGGAGGCCATCGCGAAAGTCGCGCGTTTTTCGCGCGGCACCCCGCGCATCATCAATGGGCTTTGCGACAACGCTTTGCTTTATGGGTTCACGGCGGGGACGACGACCATCGATGAGTTGCTGATCGACAAAGTGCTGAAGCACTCGATGCACCTGGTTCCGCGGCAGCACTCGCCGACGCAGGCACCGGTGGGCGGGGTGAGCATGCCCGGGTCGCGGTCGGTTTCGCCGGCGCGGCGCACGGTTCCGCCGCCGGGCTTTTCGCAGGTGGCGGAGGAAGCGGATAAAAAAAAAGTACCGATGACGCCGCCGCCGGCGCCGATACCGTTTCCGCATTTAGGGACACCGGGGAGGAATACGGCGACGTGACGGTGGAGGAGCGGGCGGAGGAGGGGGCGAGCGGCGTGCCGGCGGTGCTGAAGCCGGAGCTGGGGTCGGAGCTGGAGTCGGAGCCGACGCAGGAGCAGGGGAGCGCGGCGATAGCGGCGGGGGTGGTGCCGGGACCCGATGGGGGGGTGGAGCAGGTGGTGGACGAGCCGGAAGATGCTGACGTGCGGAGGGAGGCCGTGGCGGCGATCGCGCAGGAGCCCGCGCGGCCGACCGGCCCGCTGCGGACTTCGTCGATCGCGATGGTGATCCCGGCGCAGCACCTCTTCGGGATGTGATCGGCGGCAGGGGCGGGTGAGGGGGGGGCGGGGTTAGCTTTTCTGAATTTCTCGCACCATGGCGTCGGTGAATTCCTTGCCGCCGGCGGTGCCGCCGAGATCGCGGGTGAGGGTGGTGCCCTCGGTGAGGACGGCATCGTAGGCGTGTTTGATCTTGGCGGCGGCGGCGCGGCAGGCTTCGTCGCCGGTGGTGTCGGCCATGTGGTTGAGCATCATCACGCCGGACATGATGCAGGCGAGGGGATTGGCGAGGTTCTTGCCTGCGATGTCGGGGGCGGTCCCATGGACGGCTTCGAAGACGGCGGCGTTGTCGCCGATATTGGCCCCGGGCACGACGCCCAGGCCGCCCACGAGGCCTGCGCAGAGGTCGGACATCAAATCGCCATAGAGGTTTTCCATGAGGAGCACGTCGTAGCGCGTGGGGTCTTTGACGAGCTGCATGCAGCCATTGTCGATGATGAGCTCTTCGTAGGCGATGGTGGGATGCTCTTCGTCGTGCACCTTTTTGGCGACGCGGATGAACATGCCGTCGGTGAGCTTCATGATGTTGGCCTTGTGGAACACCGTGACCTTCTTGCGGCCGCGGGCCTTGGCGTAGCGGAAGGCGGCGCGGGCGATGCGTTCGCAGGCCTTTTCGGTGCAGACTTTCATGCTGGTGACGACGCCGGCGGTGATTTCATTTTCAATGCCGGAGTAGAGGCCTTCGGTGTTCTCGCGGAAGATGACGATGTCGACGTTGTCGTAACGGGTCTTGACGTTGGGCATGTTGCGCACAGGACGGACGGCGGCGTAGAGATCGAGCTTCTTCCGGAGGGTGACGTTGACGCTGCGGAAGCCCTTGCCGATGGGCGTGCCCACGGGCCCCTTGAGACCGACCTTGTGGGTGCGGATGGCGTCGAGGGTTTTCTCAGGAAGGGTGTCGCCATCGGTGGCGATGGCGGCCTCACCGGCGGGCATCTCGACCCATCGAATGTCGAGGCCGGTGGAATTGATGACGCGCTGGGCCGCATGAGCGACCTCGGGTCCGATGCCATCGCCGGGAATGAGAACGACCGTGTGCATAAGCGTGGCTCCAATGCGCCCATTTTCGGGCGGTGATTTTTACCCCGGGGGAACGAGAGGATCACTGTTGCCGAAACGGACGCCCGTTGTCGGACATTCCTGAAAGCGGACACCATGTCCGCATCCTATCGTCTTCCGCCCGGGGCGGCCACCGGTTCAGGCCCAACGGCGGATGGCGTGAGGAGAAGGAACGGCGAGGCTTTTTCCCCATCGCAAAATGACGTAGAATTTATCGTTTCTCGGGCCATTTTCCATGGTCCATTGGTCCTGGTGTCGCCTCGGAGCCCCTCATGGAAGTCGGTATCGTTGGTCTGCCCAATGTCGGTAAATCCACCATTTTCAATGCACTTACGAATGCCGGCGCCCTGGCGGCGAATTACCCGTTTGCGACCATCGAGCCCAACGTGGGCGTCGTCGCGGTGCCCGATGATCGCCTCGGGCAGATTCGCACGCACATTCCCACCGAGAAGCTGATCCCGGCCCTGCTGCGGATTGTCGATATCGCCGGCATTGTGCGCGGGGCATCCAAGGGCGAAGGGCTGGGCAACAAGTTTCTCTCGCACATCCGCGAAGTGGATGCCGTGCTGCATGTCGTCCGCTGCTTTGAGGGGGGCGACATCACGCATGTGGAGGGGAGCGTGGATCCGATCCGCGACATCGAAACGGTGGATACGGAGCTGATTTTCGCGGACCTCGAGACGGTCGAGAAGTCGGTCGACAAGCAGCGCAAGCTGGCCCGCGCCGGCGACAAGGAAGCGCTTGCGACGGTCCCCATCATTGATGCGATCATCGCCAACCTCGGCAAGGGGATCCCCGTCCGCGGCATGGGGCTCAAGGCCGAGGAAATCAAGTTGATCAAGCCGCTGGGGCTGATGACCTCGAAGAAGGTGCTGTACGTGGCGAACGTGGACGAAAGCGATCCGCACGGCACGGGGCCGCTGGTGCAGCGGGTGCGTGAGCGTGCTCAGGCCGAGCAGGGCGCCGTGGTACCGGTGTGCGGCAAGCTGGAGGCGGAACTGGCGGAGCTGCCGGAGGAGGATCGTGCGGCGATGCTGGGGGACTATGGCATGACCGAGCCGGCGCTGAGCACGCTGGCGCGCGAGGCGTACAAACTGCTGGGGCTGCAGAGCTATTTCACAGCGGGTCCGAAGGAAATTCGCGCCTGGACGATCCCCGTCGGGGCGACCGGTCCGCAGGCCGCCGGGGTAATCCACACGGATTTCGAAAAGGGTTTCATCCGGGCGGAGATTTACAACATCCGGGACCTGATGGAGCACAAAACGGAGGCGGCGATCAAGGCCGCGGGCAAGATGCGGGCGGAGGGCAAGACCTACGTGATGCAGGATGGCGACATCGCCCACTTCCTCTTCAATACGTGAGGGCAGCGGTCACTGGTCATCGGTGCGGTGAGCGGGGCGGTTGTAGGGCTCGAAGGCGTGGAGAATCGGTTCGGGGGTGCCGTCCGGGGTGAAGTAGCCGCGCGCGGCCAAACCGGCGTTGCCGGCGGGCTCCCAGTAGAACACGCCCTTGCCGTGATGGTCGGGGGCGTCCATGACCGTCTTGTTGACCGCGTCGAGCCATTGCGCCTGGCCTTCGGGCGATTCGGGGAAGGGGCCGGGCGTGGCGACGAACATGTGCGGCTGGTAGTAGTAGCCGGTCTCGACGACGTAGACATCCTTGTGATAGGTGTTGGCGGTGAAAGCGAGGGTGTCGCGCAGGTCCATCAGGGTGCCGTGGGACCAGGGGTAGAAGGAGAAGCCGATGACGTCGTAGGGCACATCATAGGAATTGAGTTTGTCGAAGAAGGCGCGGGTTTTGTCGACGTTTCCGCCATGGTCAACGTGGATCATGATCTTGGGCCGGGGGTGGTTGCCGCGGCCGGCGTCGATGCCGTTGATGCCGGCGTAAACGAGCTGGGCGAATTCGTCCCAGTGCTCGGGGAGCTTGGCGTTGGGCATCATGAAGCCGTTGGAGACTTCATTGCCGACCTGAATCATATCGGGGAGCGCGTCGGCCTTGGCGAAGGCGGCGAGGGTGTCGCGCGAGTAGTTAAAGACGGTCTCGACGAGTTCGGGCTGCGAGAGATTGGCCCAGGCGCGGGGGATCGGTTCGTTGCGCGGGTCGGCCCAGCCGTTGGCGTAGTGGAAGTCCAGCAGCCAGTGCATGCCCGCGGCTTTAACGGCCTTGGCGGCGGCGACCGTGTAGGCGGTGGTCTGGGGCAAGCTTGCCGGTTCGACGCAGACGCGGAGGCGCACCCAGTTGTAGCCATGGTCCTTGAGAATCTGCAGGACGGGCTTGGTGGTGCCGTCAAAATCCTTGAAGGATTTGCCGCGCTGTTCGAGGTCGAAGGTGGAGGAGATGTCAGCCCCGAAGGCATAATCGGAATGCCGTTGCGGGGTGTAGTACTGGCCGGTGAGGTCGTCTTTGATCATGCCCGGGCCGGTGGTGGGGGGACGGGCGAAACCGCGTCCGCGGCCACGTCCGGCGGGGTTGGTGGTGGGGGAGGTTGCGGGCGGCGTCTGGGCGAGAGCGAAGAGGGAACCGGCCAGGATCGCGGCGGCGGCGGCAACGAAGGGAAGCTTGGGCATGGCGATGG
>CALCHA010000244.1 GCA_937901265.1 uncultured Phycisphaerales bacterium | reverse complement strand
GTCGGGCACGAGGTCGCGGTCGTCGACGTCGTCATCGTCGACGCCGAAGGAATCATCATCACGCCCCTGGTTGCGGGCGCGGTAGGGGCGGTCGTCACGGGAGAAGTCATCATCTTCAAAGGCTGGCATGGGCAAATCCACCCAAGAGGGGTCCGGGCGACCCGGCACGAGACGACGTCGCCGCCGGCGGCGGGCGTCCAGGGGGATAACGCCGGGGAGACGCATGCATTTCACCGAATCGCCGAGGCAAAAGATAGGGGCAGGCGAAAAATTGCAAAACCAGCGATGGCCGGTGGTTGAAGGGGGACGGCAACTGGGCAGAGCAGCGCGGTTTGACACTCCCGCGGAGTGTCCCTACGATTTTGAGCCATCGGGGAACCGGGCGTGCGGGTGAAGTGAGCCCGGAATGACGTTCCCGCAGCCGACAAATTTTCAGGAGGCCCCACCATGGCCAGTCAAAGTGTTGTGCAAATCAGTGATGCGAATTTTGAGCAGGAAGTGCTGACCAGCGATCAGCCCGTCCTGTTGGATTTCTGGGCCGAATGGTGCGGACCTTGCCGGATGCTGGCCCCGACCATTGATGAAATCGCCGAGGAATACAAGGGCAAGGCGAAGGTCGGCAAGCTGGACACTGACGCAAACCGCAACACGGCGATGCGTTTCAGCATTTCGGCGATTCCGACGATTATTTTGTTCCACAAGGGCCAGATTGCCAAGAAGTTTGTGGGCTTGACGCCCAAACGCGAATTCAAGGCGGCGATCGACTCGCTGCTGGGCGTGGCGCAGTAACTGCGGCGGTGAATCCTGTCGCGTGATTGAAAGTGGACGCCGCCTGCGGGAAAGCCCTGAGGCGGCGTCTCCCTTTTTTGCACGACACGCGGTCGCCCGGGGCGATGGGAAGCGGTGGAGAGCGGCTGGCGGAGGATTCTCCCTTCCATGGTGCATTTCTGGGTTGACGGCGCAAGGGGTGGCGGTGCATACTTGACGGTGGCGCAAGGCGTCCCCGGGGCTTGGCCTTCCGGCAGGATGCGATCGCCGGGGGCCTGGCAGGGCTTCCTCATGTCGCGGCAACGCAAGGTAAGGAGTGGCTGTGGTGAAGTTCAAAGGTAGCGCTTCGAGAATGCGGGTGGGGGCGTTGGTCGCGGCGGTGGCGGTGGCGGGGCTGTTGGGGGCGTGCGAAGACTCGCGCCTCGGCACCAAGTCAGCGCTCAAACAGGCCGAGGATGCCGGCCGCCTCGCCCGCTCCGCCGGAGAGCTGCGGCCCAAGGCAAACCTGCTCGATGACCTCGGCGGCAAGACGCTGGCGGAGTCCAAGGCCTATGCGGAGAGCACCGCGAAGTCGCTGGGCACCGATCCCGCGGCAGGGCAAAAATATTTCGATCAGAAGACGCGGGCAGAAGATTTGAAAGATGCCGTGGCGCAGCTCAATAGCGCTGCCGCCGCCGCCAAGGACCTGCCGCCGATGATTCGCGCGTCGATTTACGGCCAGCAGGGCACGGTGACCGGCCAGTATGCCGCAGAGTTGCTCCGCGAGGCGCAGGACAAAGTTCTCGAGCTGTCGCGCAAGGCCGTGGCACTGCAGGATCAGGCCTCCTATGTGATGGCTCTGGCGGGGCAGGCCAATGTGCAGGGCGCGCGCTCCAAGGTCCAGGAGGCCAGCACGGCCGCCGCGCAGGCCGACGTCGCCAGCGCCAAAGAGGCGACGCAGAAGGCCCAGGGGGTGGTGGATGATCTGACCAAACAGATTAACGATCGCAAGTCGCGCGCAAGCGATATTTACGCCCAGGCCGAACAGGGTTTTCAGGCTGCCGACCAGATGAAGGGCAACGCCGCCGTCGAGGCCGGGCGGAAGGTGATGGAATCGCGGAAGGAAGGCGACAAGCTCTCGGCCGAGGCGGCGACACTCGGGCTGCAGCTCACGGAGGCCCAGGCGGGGCTGGTGATGGCGCAGATCAAGGAGAAGGAAGCGGACTCGAAGCTCTCGATCCTGCAGAGCGGCATCGTGGCGACGCAGAAGCAGGCCACCGGCGCCACCAAGCTGGCCACGACGCTGCATGACCTTGCGACCGACCTTGTGGAGGCCAAGACAGGCCTCGCTGAGCAGCAGAAGTCCTTCAACGACCTGTGGGGGCAAATTGACAAGGAACTGACGGAAGCCGCGGGCCAGACGGCTGCTGCGGACACGGCGGGGGGCGCGGCGGTTGCGGCGGTGGGCGATGCGCAGAGCAAGCTTGCGGGCATGACGCTCGACCCCAACGGCGCGTTGAGCGACGCATCCCACGATGCACGCGCCAAGAGCCTGGCGCAACTCCAGCAGGCCGCCGCCAAGACCCAGACCGGGGAGGTCAAACTTCTGCAGGCGGAGGCGGCGATGCTCAAAACGTCGGCCGACACGGCGATCTCGATGGCGCAGGATGCCGTCGCGGGCAAACCGCGGACGACGCCGCCAGGCTCCGCCCCCAGTGCGCTGGCCGACACCTACAAGAGCGATGCGAGCAAACATTTCAAAGCCGCGAGCGCACTGGCCGCCACGGCCACCAACGCCGCCAAGGCATCTCCCCCGGTGCAGTGGCTGGGCCTGACCCTGCAGGCAGCGGCGACGTATGGCCAAGGCATCGCGGATGGCGACAAGGCCGTTCAGGACTCCGCGTCGAACCTGGCCCGCAGCGCGATGGAACTCAATCCCTATCTGAGTATTCAAGGGCTCCTGGGCGAGGGTCAGTCCACGGGCAACGCCGGCCCTGCGGAACCCTCCGCCACGTCGGGGACGCCCGGCACACCTGCAGCGCCCGGCGAAGCTGGCGCTGCACCGGCTGCACCGGCCAGCGCCACGACCCCCCCGCCGCCGCCCCCGCCGCAGTAATTTTTCCACGCTCATCAGCGTCCGCAGCTGCGCCTTTTTGCCAGCACGAGGGGCGGCACGCCTGAAGCGCCTGGCCAGACGCGGCCAAACCACACGCTCAGAAGCGGGACCGCGGCGTCGCCGACCCTACCGGATGAACGTTTGGGGAATGGTAAAAACTCTAAATATGACGATGGAAGGCCGCCGCTTGACTCGCTAAACTCTCAGGTCCGACAGGACAAGAAGAGATGCGAAAGAACGACGCCTATTTATTTTATGAGGCCGGTCAAGCGGTGGCTGCCGCCCACCTGGGCCTGACGATTCGACACGTCAGCGGGAACCCGCTGGCGGCGGCGAGCGAGATTGTCCTTCCGCGCAACCAGCCCAAGGCCCGCATGATCCTCTGGCTCACGGGCATGGCGGCGGAGAAAAAAGGCGCGGGCAGCGCCGATCCCCTGCGCCGCACCCGTACCCGCAACCGCATCCGCAGCAGCATTGAATCCGTCGCGGCGGGGATGGCCGGCACGTCGCATCAGCAATTGCGCGCCGCGAAGAACCTGCTCAACCAGGCCCAGGATCGCGCCAACGCCATCTGTTCCACCCTGTATGAAGCCATCGAGCAGGTGGTCATGCTGCTCCGCGAGAACGACCTGGTCGAGGGCGAAGCGATCCTGCAGATTGTCAAAGCCGTTAAAGCCCGGCGCAGCTCCCGCGGCAAGCCGCCCTGCGACGAACCCGCGGCCGTCGGCAATGCGGCCGCTCAAGCCGATGGGGACGGCGCCGGTGGATGAAATGGGCGCGGCCCCCTGCTATACTTCGGCCCTTTGAATTATCCACAGGTGTGCGGGGAAATTGATGGCCCAGGCAGATATCAGCGTCGTCACCGAGCAGCAGCTTCCGATGATCGTGGAGCTGTACAACCAGGTGTTCCGCCCGACGGAGACGGAAGATTACTTCCGCCGCCGCTTTCAGGGCCGCTACAACGTCCTGGTGATGCTCGCCGCGCTGGACAATCGCCCGGTCGGCTTCACCATCGGCTTTGAGCTCAAACCCTTTGTGTTTTACAACTGGCTCACGGGCGTCCACACCGACTTCCGGCGCAAAGGCATCGGCAAGCAACTGCTGGACTCGCAGGCGGAGTGGGGCAAAAACCACGGCTATGAGTACCTGCGATTCGAGACGCTCAACCGCCACCGCCCCATGCTGCACCTGGCGCTGGAGTTCGGATTCGACGTCGTGGGAACGCGCTGGGATTCGATGCGTGCCGACCTTCTGATTCAATTTGAAAAGCCGCTGGCCGATGATCTTTCGTGACGGATCGGCCATGCTCAAGGGCGCCGCGGCGCTGCTGCTGCTGGCATGCGTGGCCGGCGCGGCAGACCCCGCAGCCGACGTGGATGAACAATACGCCGCCGTTCGCGCCGCGATGAAAAAACCCAGTGCCACCGGGGTGCTGGTGACGGAGGTGGCACCGGCCTCCGCCGCGGCCGAGGCGGGGATTCGCGGGGGGGATATTCTGCTGAGTTATCGCGGCACCCGGGTGACGACGCTGGCCGTGCTGCGTCAGGAAGTGGCCGACGCCCTGGTGCAGAGCCTCTCCGACGCGCCAGGCACCGGCGACGGGCCGCATGCGAACGACGTGACGGCAGCGCTCACGCGGACGGACAAAGTGCTCGTGCGCCTGCGTCGCGCGGGATCCGACGATCCGCTGGTGCTTCCCGTGAAGCGTGAGCCGCTGGGTATTCGCGCGGTCGAGGTGGAGACCAACGTCGCCATTCGCGACAACCCGCCGCCAAGCCTCCGCGGCGCATGCCCCATGGCCTGGGACGAGGTCATCGTCAACAACGTGGGAGACGATGCCAACGCCGGGGCGGTGTCATGGTCCCGCACCGAGGCCATCGACGGAACGCCCGTCAACTGGCAGCGACGATCGCTGCGCGTGGTCGGCGAAAACGAGGTGGAAGGCAAGCTCGAAACGTTTGCCCCCGATGACGACGGCCGTGGCCCCCCCACCGAGACAGTCACCTTTCAACTGCGCGGCGGGGATTACCTGCATGCGCCCGCGTTTCTGCTGCTCGCGGTCGACGTCACGTCGCCCGACCCAGCGGGCGGGCCCGATCGAACGGCCACCGCGCGGCGGCAGGCGTTGACCATGAAGGTGCAGTCGCCCTCAGAAAAATTCGACCCCGCCGCACCGCTCGAGGAGGCCGTGGGTGCCGCCGTGCCGCTCATCGCGGCCGCGATGCCCCACGCCGCGGATGCGGTGCTGC
>CALCHA010000243.1 GCA_937901265.1 uncultured Phycisphaerales bacterium | reverse complement strand
CTCGGAGATTGTGGCAAAAGCGTCGATATCTCGACTTTTCTGCCCGTGACTGTCAGGAAAGGGCGGCAATCGCTAGAACGCCAGGCCCAGTTCATCGGGCACGAGCGGGTGGAAAGGCTCTTTCAGGGACGCCAGATCGTTGCCCGTGTAGGTTTCCAGCAGCATGAGATAATACAAGGCCGTGAAACCCCAGAACTGTGTCTGGCCGAGGCCTTCGCCGGTCTCGGCATTGTAGTATTCGCGCAGGGTGGGGTTTTTCACCAGCACCATGTCGAACAGCCGCGATGCCAGTTCTCTGGCGGGATCCGTAAACCCATAGTGCTGCAAGCCTTGGAAGATCATGTAGTTGGTGGGCGCCCAGGTGGGCCCGCGCCAGTTGCATTCGTTGGCGCCCGAGGCGAGCCGATGGGTTCCCTGATAGTAATCGGGCTCCGTCTTGGCGTAGGAAGCCACGGGGTAAGCCAGCCAGAATTCCTTCTCGTTGAGGAGGCGTTCGTTGACCGTCCGCTTGGCGCGGTCCGGGGGGGCGATTCCGGCGAACAGGGGCATGAAGTTGGTCGCGGATTTGACATGGACCAGCGCCTTGGTCTTTTCGTTGCGGTCGAAGTACATGGACTCTTTGTCATCCCAGCACAGGTCATTGACCAGCTTGCTGACCGCTTCCGAATGGTCGGCAAACTTTTTGGCGTCCTCGGGCTTGTGGAGCTGGCCGGCGATCACGGTCATGGCGCCAAGCTCGCGGACCAGGTAACTGGCGAGGTCGACGCCCTCGATCTCAAAGGCCCCCAGGGCCCCGGCGCGGGACCACTGGTTGTCGGTGCCCGCCTCGTCCGCGGAGTTCCACGTCGGCAGGCCGTTGCCATCGCCATCGTAGGAGAACCACTTGTCGATGTATTTCTTCAGTCGCTCATAATAAGAACCGTTGGCGGGCACGGTGACTTTGGCGATACCATCCTCTCCGGCGACGGGGGCGGTGGTGAGCCAGGCGTAGTTGTCCTTGTCCTGGCGGCAGCCCAGGACGACAAGCTGCGCGAGGAAGGGTTTGAAGTGCTGGCGGTCGCGCTGCTTGTTGAGGGAGCGGTTGATGTAGCCGTCGGCGGTCTGGCGGGCGAGGAATTCCTTGAGGTTGGTGAAGCAGTAGGGAAAGACGCCGTAGGCGGCGTTGTAGAGGTTTTCGAAGTAGAGGTCCCAGTCGTAGAACTCGGTGTAGGGGTAGCCGGTGAGGAAGGTGCCACCGGCGTTGGCCTGGCCGCGGATGGTTTTGAGGCCCTTGAGCTTGATGTCGGCGTTGGTTTTGGCGAGGCGCTCGAGGAGGAGGGCGTGTTTTTCGGGGCCGATGGCTTTGAGGAAATCGGCGGTGGCGGGGGATCTGCGGGTGAAGTTGGGGGGGTTCTGCGGCATGGGGAGGCTGGGCTGAGTTTGCGCGCGGAGGAGTCGCGGGAGGGAGGCGGCGGCCAGGGCGGTGGCGGAGGTGGTGAGGAAGGTGCGGCGGGTGAAGGAAATGCGAGGCTCCGATCAATAGGAGACGGTGAGGGCGTCGCCAGCGTAGCTGACGGTCTGGTCCGGCGCGGCGGTGGGATCCACGCCGGCGCCATGATTTTCAGAAACGAACACGATACGGAAGAGGCGGGATTTTTGCATCGAGAGGAAGGCTCCCTCGCGCTTGCCGATGGTGAGGGTGCGGGTGGATTGGGACCAGGTGAGAGGGATGGTGGCGTGCTGGCCCTTTTCGTAGTCATAGGTGACGCCGTCGTCTTCATACAGGGTGAAGTGGCCATCGGCGCCGGGGTAGATGCGAAGCTCGATGGGGGCGTCGGGCTTTTCATTGGCGTATTGGACCAAAGGGCCCATGGGAAGGATGGATCCGGCGCGGACGAAGAGGGGGAGGATGTCGATGGGGGCATCGGCGGTGATGGGGCCGGCGGGCTGGGATTTGCCGGTCCAGAAGTTGAACCAGATTTCGGGGGCGGAGGGGTTGGCGGAGGGCAGATAGACGGGGCGGGAGGTGGCGCCGGCGGCGGTGACGGGGTTCACCAGGAGCGCCGGGCCAAAAAGGTATTCGTCAGGGATGTCGAGGGCGCGGGGATCGTTGGGGAAATCCATGACGAGGGGGCGCATCATTGACGAGCCGTTGGCGGTGACCTGCCAGGAGGTGGAATAGAGATAGGGCAGGAGGCGGTAGCGGAGGTTGAGCATGGTGAGCAGTCGTGGGAGGGTCTGGTCGCCGAAGCGCCAGAGCTCCTTTCCGGGGCCGGCGCCCGAGTTGGGTGCGGAGCCGTGGACGCGGAACATGGGGGTGAGCGCGCCGAACTGGAACCAGCGGGTGAAGAATTCCTGGTAGCGCGGGTCGGTGGGGCTCATGTTGCCGGTGGAGCGGTCGCCGAAGAAGCCGCCGATGTCGGTGTTCCAGTAGGGGATGCCGGAGGCCACGAAGTTGAGGCCGGCGGGGATCTGGCGGCGAAAGACGTCCCAGGTGCCGCGGATATCGCCGGACCAGGAGATGGCGGAGTTGCGTTGCTGACCGGCGTACGCGGAGCGGGTGAGGATGACGACGCGTTGCTGGTCGGTCTGGGCACGCTGGCCCTGGTAGATGCCCATGGAGTGCATGAGGGGGTAGGCGTTGAAGACGTCGGCACCGGGGCCAGCGTACGTTTGGAAGTTGCGGAATTCGCCCCATTTGCCGGAGAGCTCGGGCTCGGGGGCGTCGAGCCACCAGCCATCGACGCCGAGGGAGAAGAGGTGGGAGGAGACCTGCTTCCAATAGAGCTCGCGGCCGGCGGGGTTGAAGGGGTCGTACCACTGGCCTTTGCCGGGCGGGAAAACGTAGGGGATGACGGGGGCATAAAGCGCGCCGGCGGCTTGGAGCTGCTGCTGGGTTTCGGTGCCGAGGTCGAACTTCGGCCAGACGGAGATGAGTGCGTGGTAGTGGGTGTCGTGGAGGGTTTTGAACATGGCGGCGGGATCGGGATAGCGTGTTTTGTCGAATACATGGGAGCCCCAGGTATCGTCGACCCAGTAGCGCCAGTCCTGGATGATGCCGTCGATGGGGATGTGGCGGTCGCGGAACTCTTTGGCGACCGCGAGCAGTTCATCCTGGCTGCGGAAGCGTTCCTTGCAGGTCCAGAAGCCCAGGGCGTACCTGGGGAGCAGCGGGGCGTCGCCGGTGAGGCGACGGTAGGCCCGCATGGAGCCCTCGGGGGAGCCGTCGTAGCAGAAATAGTAGTTGACCGGCGTGGCGGCGGTGGATGTTTCGGAGGAGAAGCGGAGGGAGTCAGCGCCGGCGGGCTCGATGGGCGGGGTTCCCTTGACCATGGCGGGGGTCGGCGAAGTCGCGCCGACGGCGACGTCGGTGACGGCGGGGTTGTCCCAGAGAAGCACGTAGCCGTTGGAGGAGAGGGCGACGGGGATGGCGATGTCGGTGTTCTCCTGCAGCAGGCGCACGCCGTGGCCGCGGTAGTTCATGAGGCCTCCCTGGTGCTGGCCGAGGCCGAAGATGGCTTCGTTGGGGGCGAGGCGGAAGGATTGAGCGAGGTGGCCGAGGGGAATGGCGGGCAGCGTGGCGGGGCGTGTGGATGCCGGCGTAGATGCGACAGCACGAGC
>CALCHA010000242.1 GCA_937901265.1 uncultured Phycisphaerales bacterium | reverse complement strand
CGGGCCAGATTCACCGCCGAGTTGTAGGCGGCAGGCGTGCGCGGATTCTGGGTGACGTTGTGCTGGTAGACGGGGATGGCCTCGTCGATCGCACCGATCGACTGGTAGACGCGGCCGAGCGCCAGCAGGCCATCGGGCACGCGCGCGTCGGAGGGACGCTCCCTGATGAATTGCTCGTAAGTGGCGGCGGAGCGGAGGGAATCGCCAGCGGCATCGAAAAGGCCGGCGGCCTTCCAGAGGCTGTTGCCGGAGGCGACGTCGTCCATCGTCGCAAGGTGGGCGTGGCGTGCATAATCCTCAGCCGACTGGTGCAGAATAGCGAGCCCGGCGGCATGTTTCTCAGGGTCTTTGTCTGCGCCGGCGAGAAGTTGCTGAGCCCGCTGTTCGCGCGTGGTGGCGAGCCGCAACGCATCCCCGGCGGTCTCGGGGTCGCCAAGTTCGCTTTCCAGCGTGAGAAACGTGAGGGCATTTTCCAGCCGACCGGCAGCGGATGCTCGAGCGTGGGCAGCCAGCAGGCTGGCCCGCACCGCGTCCCTGGAGATGAATTCGGGTGCCCCATCAAGACGATTTTCGCCGATGGGGTGTGCCCGCGTGTCCAACACCGTCTGAATCGCAAATTCGTAATCCGCGCGCATGGTGTCGCCGGCCGAAGGGGTCATTTCGCCCCCCAGCGTCGCCACTTCCGCGCGGCCCAGGCGTGCGGCAGCGAAAATCGGCGTGCCGGCGTGCCGCGTCACCACTTCCTGATAAAGCGTGCGGGCGGTTTGCAGATCTTCCGCTTTGCCTGCCGCGAGGTAGGCGGCTTCGGCGAGCCTTCCCAGCAGCAGCGCCGCCCGGCCGTCGTCGAGGTGGTGGGAGATGAAATGCGCACGTGCGGCGAGCAGGTGGTCTCGTGCCTGGGCCGGCTGGTTCTGGTCGATTTCCGCCCGGCCCACCCACAAGAGCACGCGGCCGGAGGGATCGAGCTCCGGCATCCGCGGCAGTGCCGCCAGTGCCGTGTCCAGCGCACCCTGGATGGCAGCCTTGTCAGCACCGCCACTGAGCGCCATCTGGATTTTTTTACACAGGCCCCAGGAGCGGTCGTCGATGCCCACGTTCGCCGTCGCCAGCAGGCGGTCCACGGCGGATTGTGCCTTGGCGGTCTGCCCATTGACGAGGTAGGCCGCCACGAGCTCGCGCACATGGCGGGGAAGAACCGCGGGGTCGATGGCCGCCGCGGCTTCCATTTTTTCGATGGCCGTGGGGGCATCGCCCAGGGCCATGGCCGCCTCGGCCCAGCGTTCGTCGAGCGTGACGGTGGGTGCGAAGCCGTAGCTGGCGGCAAGGCCGTAGTGCCGCGCGATGCCTTCATAATTTTGGCGGACGGGCGAGCCTTCCTGCTGCTGCGCCAGATAGAGGGCATCCCCCGCGAGCACTTCGAGCGTGGCAAGTTGGGGCCGCTCTGAAAAATGATTTGCAAGGACGTTGATGCGGTTGACGGCATCGTTGTAGCGTCCGGCCGCCAGCATGTTGCGGACGTCCGTTACGTGGGTTTCAAAAGGGATGGGTTTGATGGTGCGGACCAGCGCCCGGACGCCCACGCCGAAGGTTGCCAGACCCGCGAGGAGCAGCGGGATCTGCCAGAGGCGGCGCCAGGGATTGCCGGCCGCGGGAGCATTTTTGGCGCTCCTGGCGGACTTCTGCGAACCCGAGTTGTGCAGGACGTCGGTCATTCCGGCTCCGCCGCGGCAGCATTCCGGCAGGCCTCCAGCCCGCCTTCGACGCACCGTTCGTTCCGATGCGCAAAATGTGCCTCTCGTGACCTATCGGCAACCGCTGCGCGAACCCTGCAGAAATTGCACCCGCGCTGCCGCCCCCATACCGGCGATGTTCAGGGGCGGCCCCCCTACCTTTTCCCTGCCTTGAGGAGCCCGCCATTGGCCCCGCCAGCGGCCGGGGTGTCGTCGAAATTGACCAGGTCACTCACAATATAGAGTGGCCGCCCCTGCACTTGTTCATAGGTGCGGGCGAGATACTCACCGACCATCCCGATGAGGAAGATCTGCACCCCGCCGAGAAACAAAATCGCGATTGCGAGGAAGGTGTAGCCGGGCTGGCGATAATCGCGCCAGAAGACGTATTGCAGGATGACCACCGCGATCCAGCCCAGGGCCCCGGTAAATATCAGCACACCCAGCCAGGTCGCAATTTTCAGCGGCGCCGTGGTGAATCCCGTGATGGAATCGATGGCCAGGCGCAACAGTTTCAAGTAGTTGTATTTGGTCTTTCCGGCGAAACGGGGGGCCCGCACGAAGTCGACGCCGGTCGCTTTGAAGCCGGTCCAGCAGATCATTCCGCGGACGAAGCGGTTGCGTTCAGGAAAGGCGTTGAAGGCCTCGACGACCTTGCGGTCCATCAGACGAAAATCGCCGGTATCTTTGGGGAGATCGATTTTGGCGAGGCGGCGCATCAGCCGGTAGAAGCTCCAGCTGGTCATGCGTTTGAGGGCGGACTCCTCGTTGCGCTTCGAACGCACGCCGTAGACCATCTCGTAGCCCTGCCGCCATTTGGCCAGCATGTCGGGAATGACGGCGGGGGGATCCTGCAGATCGGAATCAATCAGGACGACGGCCGCCCCGCGAGCATAGCGCAGGCCGGCGGTTGAGGCCGCTTCATGGCCGAAATTCCGCGAGAACCCGACCACTCGGACGCAGGGATCGCTCGCGGCTATCCCCATGGCCGCCGCCAGCGTGCCATCGCGGGAGCCGTCATTGACCAGGACGAGCTCCCAGCGGAGGGCCAGCGGATCCACCGCGATGTGGATCTGCTTCACGAATTCCGCGATGCCCTCGGCCTCGTTGTACATCGGCGACACGATCGACAGCGTCGGTGCATCTTGGGGAATCTCTGAATTCATGCCCGACAACAATAAGCGGGTGTGCCCAAAACGCAATCGCTCAGCCGGGCCAGGCCGTCAGCTCGCTGAGGAGCATCCGGACCAGCCGTTCCAGATCCGCCAACGCCTCTGGCGGCTGGGCGCAATCGAGGTCATGGACGCCCCAGAAGCGTACGCGAGCCTCCCACGCGGGATGTCGCTTCTGCAAGAGTGGCCGATGCTCGGACTCCTTCACGGCCACGACCACCGCGGCGGCCGCCAAATCCGCGTCCGTCACCTGCCGGGGCATGCGCTGGGCGCCCCGCGCCTGCAGGCCCCGCTCCGCCAACCCCGCCTGTGCCCAGCGCGACAGTGGGCCGACGTTGTTCCCGCTGCCCTCATCGACCTTCAGCCCGCAGGAATCCGCCCGCCACGGCACGTTTCGGGCCTCGGCCAAATGGTTGAACAATTCCTCGGCAAATCGACTGCGATAGTAATTGCCGCTGCACAAAAACAGTACCTGCCGCATGCATTACTCCACAGGAAAAACCGCGCCGTTCAGACCCCGCGCGCCGCATTGAACGCGGCGGTCCCGCCCGGCGGAATCGTGAGATAGGCCCATTTTTCACCCGCCAGGTGCTTGGCCAGGAGAGCGATCTGCCCCGCATGCCACCCCTGATGCACGGCCTGACGGGTCAGGGCAAGGGCGACGGTGTGGGGCTCGTTGCGGATCCTCACGATCCGCCCCAGGTCTGCGTCGGTGAGGCCGGCCAAGGTGTCCATGGCGGCCTTCCAGCCACGCTCCCACAGGGCCATCAGGTCCGCACGTCCCAGGTGCCGATCGACGAATTCACCCTCCCGGTTGCGGGTCGCCTTCTCCCCGTCGCTCGTCAAAAAGTCGGTAAAGCGGGAGTCCATATTTCCCGCCAAATGCTGCACGATCGCCGCCAGGCTGTTCTGGCGCGGGCTAAGGGTCGCATGAAGTCCAGCATCATCAACCTGTCGCAGGGCCGCCTCGCACAAGAATTTGGTGCGTGCCATCTCGCGTTCGAAGGCCTCGATTACGGTGCGTTCGCCGTCAGCCATCGTGCAAGCCTCCAGAAAAGACTTCACCAGCGGCGGGGAGGAGTTCGGTCAGACGGGAGCGCCCCCGCCCGAGCGCTCTTACTCTGATGCATGATCAGTTCGCTGGCGCGGCTGTTCCCTCGGCGGGCGGGGGTGGCGGTGCGTCGGCGGGCGGGGACGAAACTGCCGCGGCCTCGTCGTCGGTCTCCATGTAAACCTCGGTCAGCGGTTGCGCATCAACCGACCGACGCAGCAGCAGGTAGATGATGGTGTGGGAGGAAAAATAATAGGAAATCACATACGCGCCGCAGCAGGAGATCAGCAGGAACATCCAGAAGTGCAACAGCAACCCGCCCATGTATTCCGG
>CALCHA010000241.1 GCA_937901265.1 uncultured Phycisphaerales bacterium | reverse complement strand
TGTGCAACGAGCTGGCCAGCCGCTGGAAGGTGGAGCGCGTGAGCATCGGCTTCCTGCGCGGCCGCTACGTGCGCCTGCAGGCGCTTTCGCACACCGAGAAGATCACGCGGCACATGGCGCTGGTGCAGGCGATCGAGTCGGCCATGGAAGAGTGTCTCGATCAGGATGTCGAAATTCTGGTGCCCCCGCCCAAAGAGGCAGGCTTCGTCTACCGCTCGACGGAACAACTGGCGATCAAGCAGGGGCCTAACACCGTGTGCAGCTTCCCGCTGCGTCGCGGCGGCGGCTCGGCAGAGGGCACCAACGTGGTGGCCGTGTTGACGATCGAACGAAAGATCGATCAGCCTTTCCAGATCGACGAAGTCGAAACGCTGCGGCTGACCTGCGACTTGTTCACAGCGCGGCTGGCGGACTTGTATGAGCAGGATCGGTTCATCGGCGTGAAAGCCGCCAAGGCGATGGGCCGGGCGCTCTCCTGGGGCGGCAGCGCGAAGCACACCTGGCCCAAAGTCGCGGCAATCGCCGTGCTGGGTGTGTCGGCCTTCGCGATCTTCTGCAAGGGCATGTACCGGGTGGAATCGCAATTCGTCTTTGAGGCCTCGGAAAAACAGGTGGTCTCGGCACCCTACGAAGGAATTTTGAAGACCGTCAATGCCAACGTCGGCGACCTGGTCATGACGCCCCGCACTGCGGCCAAGTTCGACCAGCTGGCGGCGGTCTGCAAGCTGGCGCCGCTGCTGGTGGGCCCACGTCCGGTGAGCGTGCTGGCGACGCTGAACACCGCGGAGATCAAGAGCCGCTACGACAGCGCCAAGGCGGAATATGACAGCCACAAGTTCGACGCCCGCATTGCGCAGGCCGAGGCCCTGCGGTCCGGCAGCGACACCAGCCTGGGCAAAGTGCAGATGGCCCTGGCGCTGGCTGCCAAGAGCCAGGCGGACATGGACCTCTACCAGTATCAGATGGACCAGGGGACGATCGTGGCCCCGGTCGACGGCGTGGTGTTCACCGGCGACCTGCGGCAGAAGATCGGTGCCCCGGTAAAGAAGGGGGACGAGCTGTACCAGGTGGGCGAACGCGACAAGCTGCGGGCGGAGCTTTCCGTCCCGGAGGACCAGTCGACGGACCTGCGCGTCGGGTATCGTGGTCAGCTGGCATCATCGAGCTACCCGGACCAGAAATTGTCGTTCACGGTGGAGCGGATCAACCCCGTGGCGACGGTGAACGGGACGACGAACGTGGTGAAGGTGCGGGTGGTGCTGGACCCGACGGATTTGAAGCCCTGGATGAAGCCGGGGATGGAGGGGATTGCAAAGGTGGACGTGGACAAGCAGCCCTATATCTGGCTGTGGACGCACCGGCCGATCAACTGGGTGCGCATGAAACTCTGGCTCTGACACATCTTACGGAAGGAGCGGCCGCGCGGGCGAATCGCGGGCGGCTGGATCCGGCGGGAGGCACTTCTAAAGTTCGCCCCTTGTAACGCCGACGCAGTTTCCGGCGGCAAATCTGCGGAAACGAATCGGCGCGGTGCGGCCCTCCCTTTTTTGGTTCTTCGATTCAGGAGTTTCCTACATGGCAATTTTCGACAACTACGCCCCCGTGGTGATCCAGGCGCTGCAGACGCGGGGCCTGTCGGGCGACTGCCCGATGTGCAAGAAGAACCAGTGGGTGGTCCATGAAGTGCCGGTGAGCGTGCCGGTGTATGAGATCAGCGGCCAGGTGAAGTTTCCGGGCACGAGCATGCCGATGGCGGCGATGATCTGCCGGAACTGCGGCTTCTCGAGCTTCCACTCGCTGGGCGCGCTGGGCCTGATCAATCAAAACCAGGCGGCCCAGGGCCAGCAGTCGCCGCAGGGCACGGACGTCGCCCCGGCGGGTGAAAAGGCCTGAAGCCTTTCCGCTGAATTGCAATAAAACGCGCAGCACACACCGGGCGACCGGGGTGTGCTGCGGCATTTTTGCGGTCTAGAGCGGTTCCTTGGGCGTGCGGGCGAAGGGGCCGATGCGGCGATCGCGGTAGTGAATGAGGCGTTTGATGACGGATGCGGGCAGGAGGCCGTGGAGTTTTCCCGGATCGCCCCCGAGCGTGACGATCTGCTTGATGAGGCTGGAGGAAGTGAAGCCGAACTCTTCGCGGGTCATGATGAAGATGGTTTCGACGCCGGCGACCTTGCGGTTGGTCAGGGCGATGCGGAACTCGTAGTCGAGGTCGGCAAGGTTGCGCAGGCCCCGGAGGATGGCGGCCGCCTTGCGTTTTTTGACGAGGGTGACGGTCAGACCGTCATAGGCTTCGACGGAGACATTTTTGAAGGAGCGGGTTTCGGCGCGAAGAGTGGAGAGGCGTTCTTCGAGGGGGAAGAGCTGATTTTTTTCCGGGTTGACGCCGATGGCGACGATAAGCTGGTCAAAAAGCTTGCGGCCGCGGTCGATAATATCGAGGTGGCCGAGGGTCAGAGGGTCGAAAGTGCCGGGGAAAAGGGCGATTTTTGGGGAAAGTGGACGAGCGGCTGAGCGCAAGAGAGCCTCCCTGGGAAGAGGTGGCGGAATGAGGGGGCCAAGGCAGGAGTGTAGGAGGGGGCGGCGGGAGGGTGCAAGGCGAGGGGGAAGATTTTCAAGAAAGGGTGATTGACTTGGGATGATTTGCGCGTAATGTACCGGCGAGTCCGCCGCCGCCCCGGGCCCCGTATGGCTGGGCGAGATGGGTGACGGTGCGCGAGCCGCTGGCGGTCTGAAGGATAGACCGCCCGGACCAGCAGGAGATACCGGATATGTTGACGGAAATTGGATTGGGTTTGTCGTGCCAGATGGACGTTTTGCGTCTGGGGCCGGGCGAATGTTTTGGGGCGGTGGAGCGGATGCTGGCGGCAGCGGGGGTGGCCGAAAGTGTATGCCGCCTTCGTCCGGCAGGGGAGGGGCGGCTGGTGCCGGTGACGGACACTGCGGTTCGTGATCTGATGCTGGCGAAAAGGAAGAAGGATGTTGAGGAGGAGGAGGAATCGGACGATGAGGAGGAGGACGAAGACGACCTCGAGGACGAGGATGAAGACTTCGACGACGACGAAGACGACGACGAGGATGAAGACGAATTCGAAGAAGAGTTTGACGATGACGAACTCGACGACGATGACGACGACATCTTTTACGACGATGACGATGACGAATAAGTCTTGACCGATTCCGGGCTCACGTGAGACGCCTCCGGTCAAGGAGGAGGCCCCATGAGCCAGCAACCCGCAGCGGCAGCCCCGCTGGAAACGATCTCCGAAGCCCCCATGAGCAGCCCGGCCACCGCGCCCGTGCCTCCGGCATGTGCCGCGACGCCGGGCGCTTTCGTTGAGCCCGCGCCTGCCGGCGAAACGCCGGCGGCGCCCGAGTCCCTGCCCGAACGGCGCGATCGCCGGAAGTCAGACCAGGCCTGCGGGGGGGTGGAACGGCGCAACAACATTGTGGATCGGCGATCGGGTCTGAACCGGCGCGTGGTGGACATCGGTTCGCCCACGGGCCTGGAACGGCGCCGCGGCCCCGGCTGCCGGCGCAACGCCGACCGCAAGAGCGCTGAAGAGGGGGAGATGACCGACGAACAGTTCGAGTTCGTCATGGCAATCGACATGTACAAGCGGCTCAACGGGCGGCCCTTCCCGACGTGGACGGAAGTGCTCGAGGTGCTCAAGCAGCTCGGCTACCGCAAGGTCGCGGCGTGCACGATCAAGCTGCCCAACAACAATGGCCGGGCGACGCAGAACGAGAAGAGCTGAAGACGGGGGGGCCAAGCGACTGGGATGGAGCGTAAGACGCCGCGCGGCAACGTGCGGCGTCGTTCCGTTTTGCGGCGGCTGAAAAAGGGGGTT
>CALCHA010000240.1 GCA_937901265.1 uncultured Phycisphaerales bacterium | reverse complement strand
TCACCATCGATCCCGCGACCAACGGCGGCGAGCGCGGAGAGGTGGCGGTCAAGGGCACCGGTGGCCGCGGGCTGGAGATGGAATTCCGCTACACGCTGGCCAAGGGCGAATCGGGCATCCACGTCTATGGCATCTACACCCACCACGCGGGCTCGCCCGCCGCCGGCGAGGGGGAATCGCGCTACATCACCAAACTCAACAAGACCTTCAACTGGATCTCCGTCGACAAAGACCGCAACATGCTCGAGTGCACCCCCGAGGACTGGGGCAACGGGGTCGTCGTGCACGCCAAGGAACAGCGCATCCTTTCCACCGGTTACTACAAAAATTCGGTCGAACACAAGTACAGCTATAACGCCATCCAATACACCATCCCCGCCTATGGATGGTCCAGCGTGAAGGACCACATCGGCGTTTTCTTCATCAACCCGACGACGGAATTCCTTGGCGGCGGGTCGTCGAAGATGGAACTCGTCGCGCATTACGACGCCAACGAAAATCCCGATCCGATCATTCTCGATTACTGGAGCGCGGGACATTATGCCGGCGGGGCCAGCGCGCAAATTCCCGCCGGCGAAGAATGGACCAAGGTCATCGGCCCGATCTTCGTGTACTGCAATTCGCTGGATCAGCCGCAGGTGGCGACGCCCGAAGCGCTGGCGACCCTGGAGGCCACCGCGGGCAACCCCACGGTGCCCCCGGCCTGGAAGGCGAACGCCGACGCCCTCTTTCAGGACGCCCTGGCACAAGCGAAAAAGGAAAAGGCGGCGTGGCCTTATGACTGGGTGCAGGGGGTCGATTATCCGCACAAAGATCAGCGTGCGACGGTGACCGGGCAGCTCGTTCTGAGCGATCCGCAGGCCGCGACGACGAAGCTGCCGGGGCTGACGGTGGGGCTGGCCCATGCGGATTATCGGGGCGGCAGCAACCGCTCGGGAAATAATGGGGTGGTGACGTGGGACCATGATGCGAATTACTATCAGTTCTGGACGGATGCCGGCCAGGATGGCAAGTTTGAGCTGACCAACGTGCGGGCGGGATCCTACACGCTCCACGCTTATGCCGACGGGGTGCTCGGGGAGTTCGCCAAAACCAACATCACCGTGCAGCCGGGCAAGCCCCTCGATCTGGGAAAATTGACCTGGACGCCGTTGCGCTATGGCAAGCAGGTGTGGGACATCGGCTATCCGAATCGCACCGGCGGGGAGTTTTTCAAAGGGGATGATGACAATTACTGGCTTTGGGGCTGGGGGCTGCGCTATCCGCTGCTCTTCCCCAACGATGTGACCTACACCATCGGCAAAAGCGATTACCACAAAGACTGGTTCTTCCAGCAGACGCCGCACAGCGAGAGCACCGCGTGGCTGAATCCCGCGGCCAAGGACCCCGCCAACCAGCGCTTCGGCTGGATGAAAGCCGAGAGCCTCGAACAGTATCCCCGCTCCGACACTCGCGGGCCCTGGGGTAAGGAATATGGCATGGGTCGCGCGACGACCTGGACCATCAAGTTCAACATGCCCGCGGCGGGCAAGGGGCAGGCGGTGCTTCGCGTGGCGCTGGCGGGGTCGGATGCGACGGCGGGCTTGTCCAATCCCGGCGCCCAGGGCGCCTTTTCCGTGGGCGTAAACCAGAAGCATGTGGGCGATATTGCCATCATCTCGACCAACGCCCTGCGCTACAACACCAACCGCGGCGTCTGGCGACAATACGTGATGCCCTTCGACGCCGCGCTGCTCAAGGCGGGCGAGAACGACATCGAACTCACCGTGCCCGCCGGCGAAGTAACCTCCGGCGTCGTCTATGACTACCTGCGTCTGGAAATTAACGAAGACGTTACCGCCGGCGCGCCGGTGGCCGATCCCATGAAACCGCAACCCTGAGTTGTCCCGCGCACCACCATCCTGCCACCCCCACGGAGAACGCGTATGCACTCTTTCTCGCGTCGCATCCTTCCCGCGATGCTCACCGCCTGCCTGCTCACGCTTGCCGTGCGCGCCCGCGCCGCCGATCCGGCCATCGCCACGCCGGCGAATGCCCCGGTGACCATCACCGACAACGGCGACACCTGGGTGCTCGACAACGGCATCGTCAAAGCCACGATCAACAAAAAGACATCCAACATGCCCTCCCTCATTTACCGCGGCGTGCCCATCGTGGGACGAAGCGAATTCTGGGAGCAGGTCCCTTCGGGCGATGTGACGGCGACCGTGACCATCGATCCGGCGAAAAATGGCGGCCAGCGCGGGGAAGTGGACGTCAAAGGCGTCAACGGCGGTCGGATGGATATCGACGTGCGCTACACCATGGAGCGCGGCGTCAGCGGCTTCTACACCTATGCCGTCTTCTCCCACCCCGCCAGCTACCGCCAGTCGGGCGAAGGCGAATCCCGCTTCATCCTCCAGATGAATCCGACCTTCAACTGGCTCTCGGTCGACCAGGACCGCAACATGCCCATGATCAGCAACGCCGACAGCCGCGGCGCCGTCGTCGTCCATGCCAAGGAACAACGCATCATCCCCATCGGCATCTATAAGAATTCGGTGGAGCACAAATACAGCTACTGCGCCGAGATGTACAAACTGCCCGCTTACGGGTGGTCGAGCATCAACGACCATATCGGCGTCTACTTCATCAACCCCAGCTGCGAATACATCGGCGGCGGCGCGGCCAAGCTCGATCTCGTCTGCCACATGGGCGCCACGCTCCTCGATTACTGGACCTCCGGCCACTATGCCGGCGGCGCGGGATGCAACATCCCGGCGGGCCAGGAGTGGTCGAAAACCATCGGCCCGCTCTTTGTTTACTTCAACGCGCTGGATAAACCCCAGCCCACCACCCAGGCCGAACTCGACACACTGAAAGCCACCGAGGGCAATCCGACCGTGCCAGCCTCCTGGACGCACAACGCCAACACGCTCTTTGATGACGCCATCGCCAAGGGCCTCGAGGAACGCAAAAAATGGCCCTACGACTGGGTGAAGGGCATCGACTATCCCCACAAGGATGAACGAGGCAACGTCACCGGCCACTTCGTGCTCAATGACCCGCAGGCCGCCTCCACCAAGCTCCCCCATCTGACCGTCGGCTTGTCGCATCCCGATTACCGCGGCGTCGGCGGCAGCTTCGAACGGCGCTCCGGCAACGGCGATCTCATCACCTGGCAGCATGACGGCAACTACTACCAGTTCTGGAACGACGGCAGCGACGACGGCACCTTCCACATCACCAACGTCCGCCCCGGAAACTACACCCTCCACGCCTTTGCCGACGGCGTTCTCGGAGAGTTCGAGCAGGCCAACATCACCGTCAAGGCTGGCGAACAACTCGACCTCGGCAAGGTCGCCTGGACCCCGGTCCGCTACGGCAAACAAGTCTGGGATATCGGCGTTCCCAATCGTACCGGCGGCGAGTTCTTCAAAGGCGATGGCCGGAATTATTGGCTCTGGGGCTGGTGCGTCCGCTACCCGCTGCTCTTCCCCAACCATGTCTCCTACACCATCGAAATGAGCGAATACCAAAAGGACTGCTTCTTCGA
>CALCHA010000239.1 GCA_937901265.1 uncultured Phycisphaerales bacterium | reverse complement strand
CAGCATCTTCTGGTTGTTCCGGTAGGTCGCCAGCATGGCGCAGGCCTGGACGGCCTCCTCGGGCGTCTCGAAGTCGGCGACGCCGGCCTCCTCGAACAGGTGGCGGGCCTGCGCGACGGCGCCGTCGCCGAGCCAGCAGCTCAGGAGCCGGCGCTTCGCGCCGCGGGCCAGCGGCAGGCAGGCGCGCGCGATGTCGGCGCTCGCCACGATGGCGGTCGGCGCATGCAGGAAGAGGACCGCGCCGGTCGCGGAGTCGGCCAGCAGCGCCTCGAGCGTGTCGACATAGCGGGCCGCCGGTGCGTCGCCGATGATGTCGACGGGATTGCCGTGCGACCACTGGCTCGTCAGGGCGCCGTCCAGGCGGGCGAGCGTCGCGGCGCCGAGCGTCGCCAGGCTCACGCCGGCGCGCTCGGCGGCGTCGGCGGCCAGGACGCCGGCACCGCCGCCGTTGGTCATCACCGTCACGCCGCGGTCGATGTCGGCGTCGAAGCGGGCCAGCGTCTCCGCCGCGACGAAGAGCTCCTGCAGCGTGTCCACGCGCAGCATGCCGGCGCGCCGGATGGCGGCGTCGAACACCAGGTCGGATCCGGCCAGGGCGCCGGTGTGCGACGCCGCGGCCTGCGCGCCCTTGCTCGACCGGCCGGCCTTGACGACGATCACGGCATACTCGATCTGCACCGGACCGGTGAGTTCGCGCTTGAGCCAGACGGTGCAGCCCCCTTCGGTGTTGATGTCCATCGCTCCGCCGGTGGCGGTGACGGAGCCATGCTTTTCCATCTCGATGACGTAGTGGGTCGTGCCGCGCGTGAAATCGTCGCGGAAAACGGTGCGGGTAGCGCAGCCAGCGAGCGCGGCCACGGACAGGGCGAGGGCGAGCGCCGGCAGGGGGCGTTTCATGCGGGACTCCTGGGCAGGCGTGGACGTTCAGGCCACGGCGAGAGAGAGCATCGCGGCCCGGGCGGCGTCGAGGGTGTGGTCGATGTCCCCCTCGGTGTGCGCGGAGGAGAGGAACCACGCCTCGAACTGGCTCGGCGGCAGCATCACGCCGGCGTCGAGCATGGCGCGGAAGAACTTTGCGTAGGCCTGGGTGTCGCACTGGAGGGCGTCGGCGTAATTGCGCACCAGGAAGGGTGGCGGGGCGTCCGGGGCATCGGGCTCGTCGGCCTCGTGGGAGGCATCGGGAGCACCCAGGACGTCCGGGGCATCGGGTTCCTCGGGGGCATCCGCACGCACCCAGCCGCTGGCCGCCTGCTGGGCACCCGAGAGGAAGAAGGGGGTGATCATGGAGCCCACGCGCTGCACGGTGAGCGGCACGTTGGCGGCCCGGGCGGCGTCGAGCAATCCCTGTTCGAGGCGCTGGCCGAGGGCGTCGAGGTTGGGATAAAAGGCGGTGTCTTCCAGCAGCGAGAGCGTGGCGATCCCGGCGGCCATGGAGAGGGGGTTGCCGGAGAGCGTCCCCGCCTGATAAATGGGGCCGGCGGGGGAAATCTGATTCATCAGCTCCGGCTTGCCGCCATAAGCCCCCACCGGCAGACCGCCGCCGATGATTTTGCCCAGGCAGGTGATATCCGGGCGGACGCTGTAGAGCGCCTGCGCCCCGCCGGCGGCGACGCGGAAGCCGGTCATGACTTCATCGAAAATCAGCAGCACCGCGTATTTGTCGCAGAGGTCCCGCAGCCCTTCGAGATAGCCCGGCAGCGGCGGAATGACGCCGACGTTGCCGCAGATCGGTTCAATAAGAAACGCGGCGATTTTGTCGCCGATTTTCTCAAAGAGGTTGGCGGCGGCGTCGAGATCGTTGAAAGGCACGATCGCCGTGTTAAGCGTGGTCGATTCGGGAATGCCCGGTGAGGAGGGTTGGCCATGCGTGGTGGCCCCCGAGCCGGCCTGCACGAGCATGGCGTCGGCATGGCCGTGGTAGCAGCCGGCACACTTGACGATCACGTCGCGGTGGGTCGCCCCGCGGGCCAGCCGAATCGCCGACATGACCGCCTCCGTCCCGGAGTTGACGAAGCGCACCATCGGCACGTGGGGCATGGCGGCGGCGATGGCATTGGCCAACACAAGCTCCGCCTCGGAACAGCAGCCGTAGGAGGATCCCTTGTCCATCTGCTTGGCGACCGCCGCTCGAACCGCCGGCGGACAGTGCCCCGCGATGAGCGGGCCGTAGGACAGGACGTAATCGATGTAGTTGTTGCCGTCCACGTCCGTCAACCGGGCCCCCTTGCCCTCCTTGATGAACACGGGTGCGGCCTGCACGGCAGCGAAGGAGCGGACCGGCGACGAGACCCCCCCCGGCATGCGCGTCACCGCCTGCGCAAAGAGCTTTTCCGATTTGGCATAGCGCCCGGGCGGGGGCTTGGGTTTGATCATCTTGGCCATCAGGAGAGTGTACGAGGCGGCGGTGGGGGCCGCAATTGCGGGGAGAGGGGGGGGCAGGCGAGGGGAACGCGGTCAGCGGCCGCGGGCGGGCGGGGTGTAGGGCGTCGCCCCCTCGAGGCCTGTCCCAGTGCTGTTCTGCGTTGCCAGCAGCGGACCACCCAGCCCCGTCACGGCAATATCCTTGACTTGGGCGTTCTTCACGTTGACCAGCACGATGCCCTTCTGGGCCGTACCGCGGATATTCACCAGCGACAGGTTCTCCAGCGGCATGTCGGGGCTGACCTGGGCGACATCCGCGATCGATGGCGCGTTGTTGAGGCGCACGTCAGAAAAATGCAGGTCTCGGGCGGCGGGTACGCCCAGCGGGCCCTCCACGGGGTCGTCGGCGGTGTTGGTGTTTCCGCCGCTGACGAGGTTGATGCGCAGCAGCGACCCCGCGGTGATGTCCAGCCCCGTGGCCGTAATGCCCTCCGTCACGCCCGCCCGCCCGATGCGCGTCTTGATGTAGATCGCCGCGCTGCGCGGTGCGGCCATCGTGCAGTCACTGATCCGCACGTTCCGGACCCCCGCCGAGGTTTCGCTGCCGATGCCGATGCACGCGAACGTCCGGTCGGTCATCGTGCAGTGCGTGATGGTCACATTTTCCGTGGGGCGGCCGATGCGTGCGCCGTTGAGCCCGCGGCCCGACTTGAGGCTGATGCAGTCGTCGCCGGTCGTCAGCGTGCAGCCGTCGATGGTCACGTCCTTGCAGGAGTCCACGTCGATGCCGTCGCGGTTGCCGGTGATGGTCAGGTTGCGGATGGTGACGTCGTTGCAATAGGTGGGGTGCGTCGCCCAGTTGCCTCCCTGGGTGACGGTGAAATTTTCCCAGCGCACAAAATTGCAGGAGATGGGCTCGAGGACGACCGACCCGCGCGGGTTCTGCGGGGCGGCCATGGCGGCGTTGCCCTCGATCCGGGCGGAGCCGTCGGAGGGACCGACGATGCCGATGTGGTCCACGTTCGCCGCGTAAATCAGCGCCCGGCGGCCGGGCTGCCAGCGGCCCTCCCAGCGGATGTCGAGCGAGGGGTAATCCGCGGCATCGGGGCTGCCCACCAGCATCGCCCCCTTGTCGAGCCGCAGCAGCGTCCGGTTGCCCATCTGGATGCTGCCGATGAGATAGCGTCCGGCCGGCACAAGGACCTCGCCCCCGCCGGAGATGGCGACGGTGTCGAGGGCCTTCTGAAAGGCGGCGGTGTCCTTAATTTTGCCATCGCCGACGGCACCGGTGGATTTGACGGAGAGCGAGAGGGGCTGGGTGGCCGGCGCGGTGGTTT
>CALCHA010000238.1 GCA_937901265.1 uncultured Phycisphaerales bacterium | reverse complement strand
GGCGAGCGGCAGGGTGAAGCGCCACTGCGGGCCGCCGGGCTCGGAGGAGAAGGCGATAGCGCCGTCATGTGCCGCGGCAATTTCGCGGGCGACGGCGAGGGAGACGCCATCACGGCCCGAGGGGGAATCGGGATGGGCGAAGAGGGGATCAAGGTGGTCGTTGGGCACGGAGATCAGGAGGGAAAGGCGGGCGTTGTCGAGGGCGGCGCCGATGTGGATGCAGCCCTCGTGGCGTGCCGCGCGGCGGGCGACGGTCAGCAGCGTGGCGACGACATAGGCGGCACGGGTGGGGTCGGCGCGGACCGGCGGGAGGCTTTCGGGGAGATCGGTCTGCAGCGTCAGGCGCTTCTCCTCAAGATCGCGTCGCAGCGAACTGCCCGCCGACTCAACGAGTGCTGCCGCGGGCAGGGGCTCCATCAGCAGGGGGGCCTTGCCGGAGCGCAGGCGGCCGACGTCGAGCAGGTCGTCGATCAGGGCGTTGAGCCGGTCGGCATCATCGCGTGCAGTCAGCAGCAGATCGCGGCGGCGCGGGGAGAGTGGTGCGCCCTGGTCGTCGATCAGCAGGTGAATCGCCATCTGCAGCGAGGTCAGCGGGGTCTTGAGCTCGTGGGAAACCGTGGAGAGCAGGCCCGACTTGGCCTCATCGACCTGTCGCAGGCCGGTGGCGTCGATGAGCAGCAGGGCGATCCCGCGGAGCGAACCGTCGGCGTTGAGCAGGGGCTCGGCACGGGGGTGGAAGAGCAACTCGCGGTTGTCGGCGAAAACCTGCACGGCGGCCTGATAGCCGGGGGGATCGACGGGGCGCCCCGTGGCGGTCACTTCGCTGAGCAGCGGGAGGAGCCACTTGTGCGGCACGCTCTCGGCGAGTGCCCCGGGCGTCAACTGGAAGAGCGATTGGGCGGCACGGTTGGAACGCAGGAGCTGGTGGTCGGGAGAGAACAGGACGATCGGATGGGGCAACGCGTCGAGCAGCAATTGGGTGGTGGCGCCGTCGAAGAGGGGCAGGCCGGGCGCGGCGGCAGTGGGGGCGGGCGACTGCGCGGGCGGGCGGGTCATCATCCGCAGCAGCGCCAGCAGCAGCACCAGGGGTGCCGCGGCCGCGACAAAGATCAACAGGTTCACGAACATTGCGCCCATCGTAGGGCCGCGCCGTGCGGTTGGAAACATGCCTGATCGGGGGAGCGGGGAGAGGGTCTGGGGAGTGGGATTGGGGAGAGGGTTTCAGATGCGGTATTTTTTGCGTCGGCGCCAGAGCGTCGCGGTGTCGATGCCGAGGATTTCGGCGGCTTCTTCGAGGCTCTTCGTTTGTGCCAGCACGCGGCGGATGTAGAGTTCTTCGAGCTTGTCGAGGGGGATCAGGGGGCCATCGGAGGCCAGCGGGTCGGGGGGGCGAGCGGCCAGGGAACCGGGCAGCAACTCGGGGGTGACGGTGTCGGTGCTGGCGAGGATCGCGCAGCGTTCGACGACGTTGCGCAGCTCGCGGATATTGCCCGGCCAGTGGTGGGAGCGGAGGACGTTGGCGGCTTCCGGGGAGAAGCCGAGGACTTTTCTGGGCTTGGATTTGGTGAAAAACGCCAGCATGCGTTCGGCCATGGGAACGATGTCGTCCTTGCGGTCGCGCAGGGAGGGCAACTCGATTTGAATGACGTTGAGCCGGTAGAGCAGGTCCTCGCGGAAGCGTCCCTCGGCGACAGCGCGTTCGAGGTTGACGTTGGTGGCGGTGATCACGCGGATGTCGGCCCGGCGGGTCGCCTGTTCGCCGACGCGTTCGTACTCGCGATCCTGGATGAAGCGCAGCAGCTTGGGCTGGATGGAGATGGGCATGTCGCCGATCTCGTCGAGGAACAGCGTGCCGCCGTCGGCCGCCTCGATGCGGCCGGGGTTGTCGCGCAGGGCGGAGGTGAAGGAGCCTTTGACATGGCCGAAGAGTTCGGATTCGAGGAGTTCAGCGGACAGGGAGGGGCAGGCGACGGTGGCGAGGGGTCGATCTTTGCGTGCGGACCAGTTGTGGATCGCGCGCACCAGCACGCCTTTGCCGGTGCCTGACTCTCCACGGATGAGGACGGTGGCATCGGTGGTGGCGACTTGTTGCGCGAGGTGGATGGCGCGGTGCATGGCGGGGGAGGTGGTGGAGGCGAAATCCGCCTCGGGGGTGGCGCTGGCGGAGGTTCCCAGGGTGTCCTGCAAGGCGGCGACTTTCTGCTCAAGGCGGCGGAGGTCGGCGACGCGTCGGGTCACGAGCTTGACCTGAGCGGGGGTAAAGGGCTTGGGCAGGTAGTCGGCGGAGCCGGCGCGCATGGCCTGGATGGCGGTATCGATGGAGGCGTAGGCGGTGATGACGACGACTTTCAGCCAGGGCGAGCCGGCGAGCAGCTGCGGGATGAGGTCGAGGCCGCGCTCGGCCCCGAGGCGCAGGTCGACGAAGGCCATATCGAACGCCCGGCGGGAGGCTTCAGCGAGTGCGTCGGCGGGGTTGGAAACGGCGGTGACGTGGTGCCGCTCATCTTCCAAGCACAGCGCGAGCGTCTTGCGGATGTTGATTTCGTCGTCGACCACGAGGATCGCGAGGGGGGATGGGGGAGGGGAGACTTCAGCCATTTCGCGTAAATACCTATACGAAAAGCGTGAGTGACCGAAAGACCATACTCGGTATGTAAAAATGGGGCAAGGGTTTGTTAAGATGGATAATACAGGAAGACTTGGCAATTCGCGCGGCGGAGGTGAGGGGTTTTTTGGCTCAGCACTTCCGTCAAGAGGGGGAAGGGCGATGGAGGCCGATCACATGGGCGCGGCGGCGGGGGCGGGGGCGGCGGGGGTATGGACCGCTTTAAGAATCGCATCGACATCGACCAGCGGGAGGTTGTGCGCCTTGCGGTACTCATTGGTGGCCTTGAACGCTTCGGGCAGGGCGGCGAAGCGGACAAACTCGACGTGGGCATCGTGGAAGGCGAGGTTCATGCCGTCCGACAGACCAGGGGAGGGTTTTTCGTAGACCAGCACGAGGGTGGAATCCGTGTCGTTGACCATGCCTTTGCCGAGGTAGACGTAGTCGCTGTGCGCGGCCACGGCTTTTTGGAGGTCGGCGGGGTTCTGGTGGGCGTAGTCCGCGTCTGGGCCGGAGGGCAGCGGCTCGGTGCCGCCGCGTTTGGAGATGAGGCCGTTGGTGGAAATCTGGCCGTCGGCGATGAGCTGGGAGAGGTCGTCGGGGAACTTGTCGGCGTGGTCGGTGGCGTAGACGACGCAGGATTGGGCGATGCCGCGTTCGTTGGCGGCGGAGAAGGAGCGGTTGGAGAGTTCGCGGGCCCGGCCCAGGGAGGGGAGCAGGATGGCGGTGCCCATCGCGACGACGGCCACGCCGGAGGTCATCTGCTGACCGCCCAGCACTTCAGCGCCGGGGAAGGCGGAGCGTGACAGGGAGTGGATGCCGTCGGGGCCGGACCAGGACAGGTCGATCGCGGGGGAAAGGAAGGGCTTGGCTGCTTCCGGGGTGGGCAGCAGGTCGGGGGGAAGTGCGATGCCGAGCTGGCTTTGCGCCAGGGGCAGGAGCATTTGGAGCGTCTGAGAGAGCTGGGCATAGAGCGGCAGGGGCTGGGTGTAGGAAAGGGAGCTCAGCTTGGGGGGGAAGGCTTTGCGCAGGGCGGCGAACTCGGGGTTGTCCGCCAGCGAGGGCTGGGGCGGCTTGGCGTCGGCGAAGGCCAGTGCATCGGTCAGGCCGGCGTCGGTGGAGAGGATCAACGAATCGCCATGGACGGTCCAGGCGACGGTCGCCTGCGGCAGCTTGAGGACGTAGCGATCGCCCTGTTTGTCGACGTGATATTGGGCGTTTTCGCCTTGGGCCGCGTTCGCTTTGTCGGTCAGTATCGCGAGGGTGGTGGAAAACCGGGCGGCATCTTTGAGCTTCAACGACAGCACGTAGGGCAACCCGGCGGTGGAACGTTGATAGGTGATCACGCGGCCATCGAGGGTGGCGAGCAAATCGCGGTCGAGGTCGGTGCCGAGCTGCTGCTGGAACTGGACGAGCCCCGCGGTGAAGGCCTGCTCGGCGGCGGGGTGGATCTTGGGCAGGGCAGCGCGGAGGTCGCTGACCAGGCCGGCGAGGTCGATGGTCATGACGTTGGCGGTGACGGCGTCTTTGGGGATGGTGGCGAGGGCGGAGGGATCCAGAGGCTTGGGGTCGATCAGGCGGAGGATGCCGGTGCGCGGG
>CALCHA010000237.1 GCA_937901265.1 uncultured Phycisphaerales bacterium | reverse complement strand
CCGGGCGCGATGTCGTCCAGCCGCAGGCTCAGCGCCGCGATTTCCGTCAGCGCGGCCGCGCTGGTCTTCCGTCGCAACTCGTCCAGTTCTCGCTGCACCCGCACGCTCGCCTGCGCCAGCTGTCCGTCGGTGTCACCCCAGCTCACATCCCCGGCGGCATGAAGCTGATCGACCACGCCCTGCAGCCTGCCCGTGGCCGCCGCAAGCTGATCGTCGGTCGCCCTGGCATTCTCGCCGACGGGCACCGCCTGCTGCTCCGCGACGGTGATTGCCGCGAGCAGTTGCTGCACGGCGGTCTGGTTGGACTGAAACTGGTCGTGCAGGGCCCGCGTGTCGCGGATGGCTTGGACCACCGAGGCGTCGCTGGCATAGCCGGGATGTTCGCGCTGCAGTTGCGCGATGAAATTGTCCGCGGCACCCAATTGGTGGGCCTTGTTCGCTTGATCGATCCGCCCGGCCCACTCCCTGGCGGCCTGCGATTGCCGCCACAGCATCAGGCCCACGACCACGCCCGCCGCCACCACCGCGATGACGCCGCCGGTCCCGACCAGTTTCATGCGGTGTGCACGTGACGCCGCGCGTTCCCGCGCCTCGCGCTTGGCGCGATAGCGCCTTTCCAGCTCCTCGGGCAGGGGCTCCTCGAAGGCCTTAAGCCGCGCCCAGGCCGGCTCAAGATCCGCCTCCGCCGCGTCGCGGTCGAGCAGCCCGCCAAACGCCCGGCAGGCGTCGCCGAAGCGTTTCTGCTTCGCCGCCCGCTTCTCCTCCTCCGCCACAAACGCCGCCACCGGCTTGAGTTCGTCCACCAGGGCGGCCGACACATCGACAGCGCCGGTGCGCTCGAGGACGGCCTTCCACCGCGCCAGCAGCGTGCGGCACATCGGGGCGTCGCGCGCCGCGAAGGCGTCGCGCAGGGGCTCGATCAGCTCGCGCAGTTCGCCCTCGGCCGCGGCACGGCGAAAGCGCGCGTCCGCCTCCGAAACTGCCGCCGCCAGATCCGCCGGCACCGCCTCCACCCAGGGCGCCCCATGCACCTCTTCCATCAGGTCGCGGATGGTGCCCTCATCCCTGCCCTTCATGGCGGCATGAAACGCAGCGGGCAGTTCCTTGAGCCGCGCTTTTTCAAACAGCCGCACGTCTTTTTCCCACACCCCGTTGCCGCCCTCGGCCGCGGCAATCTGGCGCAGGACCGCCAGGCGGTCGCGTACCGCCCCACGGGCCAGGGCCAGCCGGCGATGTTTGGCCAGCAATTCCTCCATCCCCGCTCCATGTGCGTAGGCCTCATTGAGCTGCGTCGCCCGCTCCATCTGCAACGCCGGTGGCACGGCAAGCCCGTTGTTCTGACAGAACTCCGCCCAGGTCTCCGGGTCGGGCAGATCGAGCGCCGCCACCATGTCGAGCAGGTTTGGCGTTTGCTCGGCGAGGTGGATCGCCTCGGTGCGCAGCCCCTGCTGCAAAAAGGCGGAGCATTGCCGCAGGCGTTCGTTGGCTTCGACGCAGGCCTGTGCAAAGGTCTCGGCGGCGCGCACCACCTGATCGGTCACCTGCAGGCCCGCAGCGCCGCCGCCTGACTGGCGCAGGTCCCGTAGAAATTCCACCACCCGCTGATAATCCGCCATACGACTCTTTCCTCTACGGCCATTCAGGGCGCAGTCGTCGCCGCGCCGCGCACCATCGGAAGGGTCCCCACCCGGACCCCCGACAACAGCACCGCCACCTGGAATTTCTGCAGTTCGTTATACCCCGCCAGCGCTTGCTTGTAACGCGCCGCCTGCGCCTCCAGCCGCTGCTTTTTCTCCGGCGGGTCGCCTGTCGCCAGCCCCGCCAGCGCCTCTTGGGTGTCCTTCAACGCCGCGGCCGCCTGACTGCGCTTCTGCCCATAGGTGCTCACGATTTCCGTGAAGCCGCCGCGGAACAGCAGTTCAAAGCTCGCCGTCGCCGTGGCATCCTCCCCGGGCTTGCGGATCTCCACGACCTGACCGGGCGCCTCCCCGGCCTGCGTCGCCGCCCCGCCCGTTTGCGACGCCGCCTGCTCCCATCCCAGGGGCAGGTCCGTCGCCACCACCGTGCTCCCCTCCGGCAACGCCACCGGCACCCCCGTCGCCCCGCTTTCCTGCGTGAAATCCACCCCTTTCCCCGCCCAGCGTTCAAAGTAGAAGCGTGTTGCCAGGGGCGGGTCCCCGGTCGTGGGTGTCTCCCGCGCCAGGCCCAAAATCGTTCCTCCGCGCAGCCGCCAATAGACCGTCGGCAGGGCTTCCGGATGGGTCAGCAGAAACCCCGCTTTCCACTCCAGGTCCAGCCCGTCATCCGTGAGGCTCACCGTCGCCGCCGTCCACGCGGTGCCGGCTGGCGCGTCTTTGTCCTGCCAGCGAATCTGCGCACTTCGGGCGCCCGGGCCGACGTCGGCAGTCATGACCCCGCCGACCGCTTTTGCCGCATAGGGGCTGCCCCCAAGCAGGTGCAGCTCCATCGACCGCACGGGTGCGTTGCCGACCTGCCCGGGGTCGAGCTTGAACACCTGGGAGGGATCGTGCATCCCGCCCCCCGCCTCCGGTGCGGTCATCTCCCCGGTCAAAGCCACCTTCGTCACGGCCATCGCGAGATCCGGAGGGGGGGCCTCGGGATTGATGAGGGTGACGGGGGAGGGCGCGACGGGCGGGATCCCCGGGCGCGAGGCGACCGCCGTGTGCGTCGTCGGCCGGACCTCCTCTTCCGTGGTCATTTCGGCATGCCTTCCGGAAGCCGCCCACCACACGAGCCCCATGCCCGCGGCGATGGCTGCCAGTGCCCCGCCGATCATCCACATCGCCCGCCGCCGCCGCGCCGCCGCTTCGCGCTCCGCCGCGCGCCCGGTGATTTCCTCCAGCATTCCCACCGCCACGCGTTTGCGTTTGCGCGAGCGAACCGGGGCCACCCTGTCCGCCGCCTCCTCCTCCACTGGCGGCACCTCCTCGATGGCCTCCTCCGGCAGGTGAGAGGGCTGCTCGTACTGCGCTTCCTCCTCCACCACCGCGTCCGCAGCTTTGACGCCCGCGATCCCCACGGCCCGCTTGGCTGCCGTGGCCGGTCCCCCGGCCGCGGGCCTGCCGCGCCCGGTGCGTGCATATTCCGCATAGGCCCCGCCTGGTGCGGGTCCCAGCGCCTTGGTCAGATCCACCACCAGCCCCCCGTTGGCCGCATAGCGCAGCCCGCTGGTCGCCGCCGGCGTTCCCGCCAGACAACAGCGCCACAGGCACCCCGCGCTGGTCGGCATCGTGGTGAAATGGGTGTTGAACGTCACCCCCCAGCGCAGCTCCTGCGGCAACAACGCGATGGCTTCTCCGATCAGCCCCAGCATGTCCATCCCCGCGGCAAACACCACGCAGACCGGGGTCGCCGCCTTGGTTGAAAATGCCTCCGTCAGTCGTCCGCCCCAGCCCGCATCGCCGGTCACTTCCTTCCACAGGCGACACACGCCCCCCTCCGCCGGCCCTCCCTGGGGCAACGTCCGCGGCGCGATGGGACCCACCTGCCCGTCCCAGGTGTCGGCCATCACCCCCGGCTGTCGCAGCATCCACGCCGGGCCGCCGCGCGCCATCTCGCGCGCGCCCACCGCCACGTGGTGGGCGAAGGCGTTGGGCCGCTGCGTGTGATCCACGCCCGCATCACAGGCTCGCGACAGCACGTGATACTTCATCCCGCCCACCTCCACCACGCAATGCCCAAAGCTGACCGGGTTCCCGCCGCCGCCCGCCGCCCCCACATGCCGATAGCCCGACAGGCTCTCCAGCCGTTCCCACAACCCGCGCGGCATCCCGTCGCTCGCTCCGACGGTGCAAAACCCCCCACCTCCCCCCCCCCCCCAGCGCCGCATCCCCTCCCCCCCCGACGTGTAATAAAGCTCAAAAACCATACATTTCCCGGTAAACGCCCCGCCTCAGGCTAAAACGCTTTTGAGCGTTTGTGGTCATTTGT
>CALCHA010000236.1 GCA_937901265.1 uncultured Phycisphaerales bacterium | reverse complement strand
GCTGGTGTGTTTGTCGGGGGAGCGGGAGATAGGGGTGGCGGGCAAGGTGATTGCGGGGGCGATGGGGGGCAGCGTGGAGATTGTGCCTTTGTATGCGCGGTTGAGCGTGGAGGAGCAGCAGCGGGTGTTCGCGGTGGGGAAAAAGCGGCGGGTGGTGTTGTCGACGAACGTGGCGGAGACGTCGCTGACGGTGCCGGGGATAAGGTATGTGGTGGATTCGGGGCTGGCGCGGGTGTCGCGGTATGCGCCGCGGTCGAAGGTGCAGCGGTTGCCGATCGAGCCGATCAGCCAGGCGAGCGCGAACCAGCGGTCGGGGCGGTGCGGGCGGGTGGCGGCGGGGGTGTGCGTGCGGCTGTATGCAAAGGGGGATTTTGCGATGCGGCCGCCCTTCACGGAGCCGGAGATTCTGCGGACGAACCTGGCGGCGGTGATTTTACAGATGAAGGCGTTGAAGCTGGGGGCGGTGGAGGAATTTCCCTTTTTGGAGAAGCCGCACGCGCGGTTGATTGCGGATGGGTACCAGACGCTGCTGGAATTGGGGGCGGTGGACAAGGCCTTGGAACTGACGGCGCTGGGGGCGAAGTTGGCGCGGTTGCCGATCGATCCGCGGATTGCGCGGATGATCCTTGCGGGGCAGGCGGAGGGGGTGGAGGCGGAGGTGCTGGTGATCGCGGCGGCACTGAGCGTGCAGGATCCACGGGAGCGGCCGCTGGAGAAGCAGCAGGCGGCGGATGCAGCACATGAGGAGTTTCGGGATGAGGATTCGGACTTTCTGGGGTACCTGCGGCTGTGGGAATGGTGGCACAAGGCGGGGCGCGAGATGGGCAGCGGCAAGCTGCGGCGGGCGTGCACGGAGCGATTTTTGAGTTACGTGCGGATGCGCGAGTGGGTGGATGTGCATGGGCAACTGGGGGAGGTGCTGGCGGAGCTGCGCGGGGGGAGCGGGGGCCGGAACGGGGGGCGAGGCGGGCGGGCGGGGGTGCGGGGGCGGGGCAGGGGGCCGCGGCAGGGAGAGGCAGGGAGGGGAGAGGCCGAAAATAAATGAT
>CALCHA010000235.1 GCA_937901265.1 uncultured Phycisphaerales bacterium | reverse complement strand
CAACATCCGCACGATGATGTACCTCTGGGAAGCCTCCGCGGCGAAGTCCAAGTAAAGTCTCCGCCCTAGCCCTTTTTGACCCTTCAAAGCCGCGCCAGTCTCTGGCGCGGCTTTTCTCATTTTTGCGGTGCGTATCCGACCTCTCCGCCGCTCACGGGCGGGCTTCCAGGGCGCGCTTGGCCGTCGCGAGGAAGGTTTCCATGTGCCCACTGACCGCCGCCGGCTGCTCCATCGGGGCCAGGTGCCCGGCAGAAACCACCTGCACCACCATCGCGTGAGGCATGTGGGACTGCATGTTCAGCGCCACCGATGGGGGGGTAATCGCGTCCTCAGCCCCCACGAGCACCATGACCGGCATGGTCAACTCCGCCAGCAAGTCTGTCTGGTCGCGGCGCTTCGTCATGGCCGTCTGGGCCGCCAGAATCCCCTCCACTGACTGTCGTTCCATCATGGCCCGCGCCGCCGCCCGGATCTTTTCGTCGGGCCTCTTGCGCATCATCCGCGTCAGGGAGGCGTCAAAAAAGCCTGCGGGCCCGTCTCGGCGGATCTGGTCGATGGCCTGGTAGCGGCCCTTGCGTGCGTCGTAGGAGTCCGCGTCTGCCCGCGTGTCCACGAACAGGGCAGCCGCGACGCACTCGGGGGCCTCTCGCAGGAGCGCTAACAACACGTAGCCCCCCATGGAAAAGCCGCCCACAATCGCACGGCCCCCCGCTTCGCGCTGAATGCACTCCCGGATGTCGGCGGCAAAAGCTTCCATCGTGGTGCGTTCCGGGGGCAGCGCAGGACGATCGCCAAAGCCAGGGAGGTTGGGCGTGAGGACGTGAAACCCGCGCCCCCGCAGGCAGGCTGCCTGCTCGCTCCACATGGCGGAGTCGAGAGGAAATCCGTGAATCAAGACAATGGAATCCATTGCGGCATCTTATCCACAAACCCCGCCCGCTGCCCATCTTGCCTATTTTGAAGCACCGTGAAGCCGTGAAACGCCGTTGAAAAGCGATCCGGCGCCTACTCTCGCCACACAGGATCGTCCGGCGATACCGTCGTGATCGCCCGCAGCGTCAGATCCGAAAGGATCGGCCACTGCAGGCGGCCAAGTTTCATCACGTGCGTTACCCCGGTGCCGGCATAGGGTCGCCGGCCGGGAATGGTCAGGGTCCCGAGTGACGCCAGCTGTGTGTGGAACGACGCACTGTCGAGGATGGCATTGTTGTGCAGGACGAACTCCACGGACTTGCCACGAGCGGTCGACCCATACATGGTGATTTTGCCGGGGTGCTTCAGCAGCCAGGCCGTCATCTCCAGGTCCTCCTCCCGGTACTGCGGGCTCTCCACCACCAGCGGCCGGTGGCCTTTGCGAAACAGCACAAGGCCGTCGGTATTGGACATGCTGGGCGTGCCTGGACTGGCGGTCCGCTGCCATGCCGCGGTCCACGATTCCCCCTGGACGTAACCCCATAGAAGCTTCTTCAGGCCCTGCGAGAGGCCCTCCTGCCCATAGACATGGTCGTGATAGCCGAGGGCCTGCAGCGGCAGGTTGATCAGCGGCACTCCCTGGGCATGATCCACCAGCCGGACATTGCCCTCCATGATGCCATGCGGAGCGGCAATCACCCACCGGTGGGTGGCACCGCCCGGCCCCGGCGCGCGAAATGGGCGGATATGGGGGATGGCAGGGAACGTGGGATGGAACGTCAGATTCGCGGAGAGAACGCGGTCCCGGTTCACGCTGGGCCGGCCGCGGACAATTTCAAACGGGTAGCCGCGGGCCACGATGCCAAAGGTTCCATCCTGGCGGAGCGTCACGCGGTTGGGCCCGATGCGGATGTCGGGAACATCACTGGCCGGCCGCGCCTCACTGGCGCGGTAGAGGTTGAGGAACTGAGCGGTACGCTTGCCGCCCTCATAGACTGCGAAGTAGGCCGCCGGATACTGGGACGCCTTCACGCCGGCGCGCATTTGCTCAAAGGGCTTGCGGCGGTCCTTACGCGCGTGGCGATGCACTTCCGCCAAATAGTCCGGATGGAAAGGCAACCCTTCAAAGAGCGCCAGCAAAATCCCATTGCCTCGCGCATCGATCGCCCGGAAATACCACCATTCATAGGCCCCCGGCGTCCGCAGATTGTGCGGGGATTCTTCCGCCCAGTGAGACTGGGCAGTCTGTGCGTCCATTCCGGCGACGCCGGCAGGCGCGTGAACGAACACCGGCTTGAAGGGTAAGAGCTGTTTCACATCCGTTACCGGGGGCGCCAAGAGGTGAGGTTGCGCCGAGCCGGTCCTAAAAAAAATAAGGTGGCTTCGATCCGAACACTTCCTAGTATAACGGCTGAAAGGCCCAACGTCCGGTAGAAAATGTGAGTTCTGAAAAATTACCGAATTGCCCAAATTTACACGCACCTTCTCTGCGTCCTCTCGCGGTGGCCGCAAACTTATGCGGGCACAGATAGTTAGCCCCCTTGCGGATTTCGCGCGCCAGTGGCGCGTGTCTTGCCATCACAACTTCATTCTTAACTTCCGCACATCGCGGGTGTCGAGGATGGCTGGAGGTGTTTTATGGTCACGTTTTCCCCTCGTTTTTCCCAGCGTTTACGCTCGTCCCTGATGTGTCTGGCTGTGGTGGCCACCACAGGATTCGCCGCTCAGTCGAGCTTCGCGCAGTATTACACGCCGGGCTATTCCCCTGCATATACGCCCAATTACGCGCCCGTGTACCCACAGCCGCAGCCGCAGCAGGTGGTGCGGACTTACGCTTACGCGTTGACGCCCGATCAGCTGGACCAGCTCATGGCACCCATCGCGCTCTATCCCGACCCCCTGCTCGCGGATGTGCTGGCTTCGGCCACCTACCTCCAGCAGGTCAACGAGGCGGCCATCAGCCTGCGTGCCAATCCGAACATCGACGACAACTACATCAATGCCCAGGCCTGGCCGCAGTCCGTCAAGGTGCTGGCTCACTATCCGGAGATCATCACGCTGATGACCTCGCAGCCCGACTGGACGGAAACGATCGGGGCGGCGTTTGTCGAGCAGCAGGGGGATGTGATGATGTCGATCCAGCGTTTGCGTTCCCAGGCGCAGGCCGTGGGGGCGTTGTATACGACCCCGCAGCAGCAGGTTGTAGTGAACAACAATTACATTCAGGTGCTGCCGGCGCAGCCCGGCGTGATTTACGTGCCGCAGTATGACCCGCGGGTGGTCTACGTCCGAGGTCGTGACTCGCGCGACGCGATTCGCTTCGGCGGGGGGCTGAAGATTTCGCCCAACTTCCGGTTGGATTTTGACTGGGACCATCACGCGCTGGGCGTTGGCGTCCGTTGGGACAGCGGGAGGCCGGTGCGCGACAGCAACTTCCGCGACTGGCACCGCGATGACAAGTTCGGCGGGCGCCCGACCATTCCACCGCCCGTGGTGAACCGTTTTAACAATGATGCCCGTCGGGGCTATGTGCCCACGCCGCCCCCGCCGGTTTTCAACTCCAGCCAGAACCGCTCGGACGTCAATCGTGCGGACCAGCGTGCTCAGCAATCGCGCCCCGGCCTGTACAGCAACCCAAACCCGGTTTATGCGCCGCAGCGCGACAATCGCGCTCCCGGTGGCCCGGGTGTCGGCCCCGGTAGACCCGGTGTTGGCCCCGGTGGCCCCGGTGGGCCGGGTGGTTCTGGCCGCCCCGGTGATCGGGGCGACAACCGCTTTGAACAACGCTGAGTAAATTCGCTTGAAGCAAAGCCCGACGGCTGATGAGGTCGGGCTTTGTCCATTTGGAGACTCCGATGAATGCCCGCCTTTCCACCGCGCTTCTGGTCACCACTTCCTTGCTGGCGGCCTGCCAGAGCACGCAGCAGGCGGCAGTCGAGCGCTCGCGCTCCGCGCCGCAGCACGCCCCGGCTCCCATCAGCGCCATGCCCGACCATCAGGACACCTTCGCCTCGCCCAACGACGCCCTCCAGGCCCTGACCGCCGCGGCGAAGAAGCAGGACATGGCCGCCCTGCGCCAGATTTTTGGGCCGCGCATCGATCAGGTCGCTTCCACCGACGACGTGGAGAAGAAGGCCGCCCTGCAGCGATTCTCTGATCACCTCACGCAGAAGGCCCACATGGACTTGCAGAACGGTGGGACCGCGGCCGACCTTTTTATCGGGGAGAACGACTATCCCTTCCCGATACCGCTGGCCAAGGATGCCGCCGGGCAATGGTTTTTCGATACGGCGGCGGGAGAGACTGAACTGCTCAAACGCCGCATCGGCAACGACGAACTGAACACCATCGACGCGATGCGCGCCTTCGCCGATGCGCAGCGGGAGTATGCCTCGATCGACCGCGATGGCAACGGCATCGTCGAATACGCGGATCGCTTTCTCAGCACCCCCGGCCATCACGATGGGTTGTATTGGCCGGCGAGCGTGTTCGAAGGGCAAAGCCCGCTTGGGCCGCTGGCTGCTCAGGCCGCGGCTGAAGGCTATCCGGTCGCCACATCATCGAGTGACGCCACCGGGCGGCATCCGTTTCACGGGTACTACTTCAAGATCCTGACGCGACAGGGCCCCGCCGCCCCCGGTGGTGCCTACAACTACAAGATCAACGGCCACATGGTGGCTGGCTTCGCCTTCCTTGCGTACCCGTCGGAGTATGGCAAATCGGGAATCATGACGTTCATCATCAACCGCAACAACGTGCTTTATCAACAGGATCTGGGCACGAACACGGAGGCCAGGGCCAAAGCGATCACCACCTTCAACCCGGATGGCCACTGGACTCCGGTGAAGGACGCCGCCCCCGATAGCGGGTCGGCCACCCGCCCATAGGAAGGCAATGCTG
>CALCHA010000234.1 GCA_937901265.1 uncultured Phycisphaerales bacterium | reverse complement strand
CTGTTTTTCTGTGAGCATGACGGTGTTCATAAGAACATGTGTTCAAATGAACACGTCGCACCGGCCTTGGCAAGCCCTGCCCGCTCCTGGTGTGTAAGCTCCCCGACCAACCTGCCTTAAAATTTTGCACCACCCGCTTCGACCGAGTCCCGCTGCTTCCTTCGCGCGGCGCCGCGCGCCGGGCCACCGACGCCGACCGCTCGTCGAATCCCGTAAACGCATTCCGGAACCCGCCGGATGGCGCCGGGATGCAAATGCGTTTAAGCTGAGCCGAAGGAGACCCTCCTATCATGCCGACCAAAACAGCCAGGAAACGAGCGCGCCAGGATGCGCGCGAGGGCAAGAAACCCTCCACTCAAGCCGGCGAATTCGTGCGGGAGGAAATGCGCGAGTTCAAGCGCGGCAGCGGCAACGTCCGTTCGCGCCAGCAAGCCATCGCCATCGGCCTCTCCGAGGCACGTCGCTCCGGCGTCAAGCTCGGTGCACCCCGCAAGGGAAAGACATCGAAGGCCACGCGGCGCAAGGCCCGGCGCGATTCCGCCATCGGCCAGGGCAAGGCAAAACCTTCGCCCACCCGTTCCCGCGGCGCGAAAAAAGCCGCCCGGACGCGGGCCCGTCGCTCGTCCCGCCCGCGGCGGTAAATCACCATGCGCGTCACCACGTCAAAAATACACCGCGCCCGCGCCGGTCCACCTCGGGCCCGGCCATGAAGCCTCGGCCCGCCAGATCCGAGGCGCGTCGACGGAGCGCCCTTCTCCGGATCGGGGCGCTGTTTTGGGACGCGCTCAAGGCCTACCTCAATGACAAGGTTCCCCGCCTCGGTGCCGCCCTCGCGTTTTACACGACGATTGCCGTCGCGCCGTTGCTCATGCTCGCCGTGGCGGTCGCCAAGATCTTTTTTCAGGACGAAAACGCCCGCCAGCGCATCATCGGCGAAATCGATCTGCTCGTCGGCGGCGACGCCAGCCGCGCCATCGCCTCCGTCCAGCCGGCGGTACCGGGCGATGATGCGACGTCGCTCGCCACCTGGGTGGGAATTGCGACCCTCCTGGTGGGCGGACTCGCGGTCTTTGCCCATTTGCAGGACGCCTTGAACACCATCTGGCGCGCACCGGTCCACACCGGCGAAACGTGGCGGCAGATGCTGAGGCGACGCGTGTTCTCTTTCGGCACCGTGATCGCCACCGGCTTCGTCATGCTCGTGTCGCTCACCCTCAGCGCCGCGCTCACCTGGTTCGGGGAAAACGCCCGCGCGTGGGCCGAATGGCCGACCGGCGTCTGGGAAACGTTCAACTTCCTCCTGTCGTTCGGCGTGATCACGTACCTGTTCGCGATCATGTTCAAATTGCTGCCCGATGTTTATGTCCGCTGGCGTGATGTCTGGACCGGCGCCGCCGTCACCGCCCTCCTGTTCGTCGCCGGGAAAACTGGTCTGGCTTTTTATCTCGCCCGCTCGTCCGTCACTTCCGCCTACGGCGCCGCCGGGTCGCTCATCGCGCTGCTTCTCTGGTGCTACTACGCAGCACAGATTCTGTTTTTTGGCGCGGAATTTACCCGCGTGCACGCCGTTACGCGCGGCGGCCGCATTCCCTTGCCCAAGGAATCAACCCCCGCCTGAACGACCGTACCCAACGGTTGAATCAGGTTGATTGCCTCGCGCTTCGAGTTCGTCTCCCAGCCCATCGTCGGCGTTGCGTCACTGATTGGAATCACCCGCCTGATCAGCCCCCGTTCGTCGAAGAAACCCCGCCGGCCACCGACGTACCCGCACCGCGGGCGGGTGACTGTCCGCTCCGCCAATTCAAGTCCGGACTTGCGGATCCGGCGGGGCTGCTTTTTATGCAAGCATCCACTTGCATGCATACCGTGACGCCATCGCCGACTCCCGCCCGCCAGCGCCTGCTGGCCGCCGCCGCGCGCGTTTTCGCCCGTGACGGTCTCTCCGGCGCCACCACCCGCGCCATCGCCCGCGAGGCGAAGGTGAACGAGGTGACTTTGTTTCGTCAGTTCGGCACCAAGGAGCGATTGCTCGACGCTGTCGTCCGCGAGCATTTCGGCCCGGATGCACCGGGGGAGACTCGCAACGTCAAAAGCCTCCCCGGCAATCTGCGCAAGGACTTGACCGCCCACGCCCGGCACTACGCCGAATTGCTGCAGCACAACCTGCCGCTCATCCGGGCCATGATCGGAGAGATTCATCACCACGCCGATCATGAGCAGCAGGTCTATCGCGCCATCTTCCGCCCCCTTCGGGCAGCGTTGATTGCGCGTCTCGAAGCCGCCGTCGCGGCGGGCACCCTGACGCGGCAGATTTCGCCCACCATTCTCGCCGACCTTTTCGCCGGCATGATTTTTACCGGCGTCCTCAGCCGGGCCTCCGCGCACGTCCGCCGGGAGTATCCCGCCAACGACTACCTGGCAGCAGCGGTCGATCTTGTCCTCCGCGGCGCCGCGAAAGTGTCCGTGGCTTAAAATTCTTTCACCATGTCCACCGCTCCGTCATCCACCGAAATCGATTCGCCAAACGCCCGCCCGTGGCGCCGCCGCCTGCTGCTGCTCGCCGGTCCTCTCGTGCTGCTCGGGGGTGGACTCTGGCTCTATCTCCACGGCGGTCGCGTCATCTCGAGCGACAACGCCTACGTCCACGCGGACAAACTCACGCTGACCACCGAGGTCGCCGGCGCCGTCAAGGCCGTCGCCGTCCGTGACAACGATCACGTCGTCACCGGCCAGTTGCTGTTCCGACTCGACGACGAACCGTACAAGATTGCGCTCGCCCGGGCGAACGCGCAGCTCGACAGCGTGCGCCTCGAGCTTGCGACCCTCCGCGGCACCTACCGCGAAAAGCTGGCCGGGATCGCGGAGGCCCAGGAACAACTCGCGTTCGCCGAAAGTGAATTGAAGCGGCAGGAAACCTTGACCCAGACCGACGTGGCCCCCGCCGCGTTGCTGGATCAGGCACGCCACACCGTCGAAGCCGCGCGCCGCCGGATCTCCGTGTTGAAACAGGAGGCAGCCACCGTGCTTGCGTCCCTGGGCGGACTCGACCAGCCCGACGAACAGAACCCGCGCTTCGCGGAAGCCAGGGCCGGCGTCGAGAAAGCCGCCCGCGACTTGCGCAACACCACCATCGTTGCGCCCATCTCCGGCGTCGTCGCCAACGTCACCAACCTGCCGGTCGGCAAATACCTGCAGCCGGGCCAGCCCGCGTTCACCCTCGTCGCCACCCAGCGCGTCTGGATCGAGGCGAATCTCAAGGAGACCGAACTCACTTACCTCAAATCCGGCGATCCCGTCTCCATCGATATCGACACCTATCCTCATCACACCTGGACAGGCCACATTTCCGACATCGGCCCGGCCACCGGCGCGGAGTTCGCCCTCATCCCCGCGCAAAACGCCTCGGGCAACTGGGTCAAAATCGTCCAGCGCATCCCCGTCCGCGTGAAGATCGAGTCAGAGGATCCCGCTCGTCCACTGCGCGCCGGCATGAGTGCCGAGGTCAAAATCGACACCGGCCACACGCGCTCGCTACACGACCTCGCGCGCCTGTTCGGCGAACAACAGCCCGGTTGATCGTCATGAGCGACCGGACTCCGCTCGCGCCCGCGCCTTCCCACCGCGGCGCCATCACGGTCTGCGTGATGCTGGCCACCATCATGCAGGCGCTCGATACGACGATCGCCACCGTCGCCCTGCCCTACATGCAGAGCAGCCTTTCGGCCGCCCAGGATCAGATCAATCTGGTGCTCACGTCCTACATTGTCGCCGCCGCGATCATGATGCCGGCCACGGGCTGGCTCGCCGCGCGACTTGGACGCAAGAACCTGTTTCTCCTCTCCGTCGTAGGCTTCACCTTTGCCTCCGTGCTCTGCGGCCTGGCCCTTTCGCTCGAACAAATGGTCCTCTACCGCCTGCTGCAGGGCGTGTTCGGCGCCACGCTCGTCCCGCTCTCGCAAGCCGTGCTGCTCGACGAGTATCCGCGCGAAAAACACGGCTCCGCCATGGCGCTGTGGGGCGTCGGCGTGATGGTCGGGCCGATCCTCGGCCCCACTCTC
>CALCHA010000233.1 GCA_937901265.1 uncultured Phycisphaerales bacterium | reverse complement strand
CCGCGTTCGTTCGCGGTCATTTCCATCCGCCCCGCCAATGCCGCGGCGGCCTCCTCGACATCGTCAAAGTGATGCTTCGTCGTCCCGAGGATCTGGTAATTCTCATGCCCTTTGCCGGCAATCACCAGCACGTCGCCCGCCTGCGCCATGTCCACCGCCGTGCGAATCGCGCCGCGCCGATCGGACTGCACGCGCACCTTCGCGCGGTCCGTCACGCCGGCCATGATTTCCTCGATGATCGCCTCCGGCTGCTCGGTCCGCGGATTGTCGCTGGTCACGATGACCGCGTCGGCCAGTTCCTCCGCCACGCGGCCCATCTTCGGGCGCTTGGTGCGGTCGCGATCCCCACCGCAGCCGAACACGCAAATCAAGCGATTCAACGTGCCGCCCTGCGACGATTCTGCGGCGCTGCCCATCGTCCGGCGCACGGCCGTCAGCACGTTTTTGAGCGCGTCGTGCGTGTGGGCGTAATCCACGAACACCTGGAAAGGCATTGCCGCACGGGAGACGCCGGCAGGCACGACCGCCTGCAATCGCCCCGGCGCGCCTTGGGCCGTAGGCAAGGCCCGCATCCCGCGCATGAAATTCGCGTCCGGCATTCCCAGTGCAGCTGCAGCCGCCACCGCCGCTGTCAGGTTGTACGCGTTGTGCAGCCCCACCAGCGGCGTGGCCATTTTGTACATCGGCTGCAGGACACCCTGAATCATGGGATCCGGCCCCGCCAGATGCACCGTCATGCCTCCGCTGGTCATCCCCACCACCAGCCCCGACCATCCCCCCTCGGCACGCGCTTCCGTGGGCAGTCCCGACTTCCCCAGACCCATCTCCACGTGGTAGGGCACCACGCGCGCCGGGCATTCCTCCTCCATCCGGGTGGCCCAGGCATCATCGGCATTGATCACCGCGGTCGCCTCGGCGCCCAGGCCGCGGAACAGCAGCGCCTTCGCGGCAGCGTATTCTTCCATGGTCCCGTGATAGTCCAGATGGTCCCCGGTCAGATTCGTGAAGATCGCCACATCCCACGCGATCCCCGCCACGCGCTGCTGATGGAGCGCATGGCTGCTGACCTCCATGACGCAATGGGTCACCCCGTTGCCGCGCATCCGCTGGAACAGCTCGACCAGCTCCACCGCTCCGGGCGTGGTCATCTCCGCCGGGCTCACCGTTTTGCCATCATCAATTTCCACCGTGCCGACCAGCCCCACGACGCCCCCCGCCGCCTTGAGCATGGAGCGGAGCAGATAAGCCACGGTGGTTTTGCCCTTGGTCCCTGTCACCGCGACCATTTTCATGGTCTTCGTCGGATGGCCGGCGAGTTCATGCGCCAGGAGCGCCACGCCCAGGTTGGCATCGGCGAGGCGGGCCTGAGCCACGCCCGATGTCGCCACCGGCTCGGCGCTTACCACGGCGACCGCCCCGCGGGCCACGGCATCGGCGACGAACCGCCCGCCATCGGCCTTCACGCCGGAGCGCGCCACGAACAGGTCTCCCGCCCGCACCTTGCGCGAATCTTCACAGACGCCCGTCACTTCCACATCGCCCCCCAAGACCTCCAGCGCCCCCACCCGCCGCATCAATTCTGAAAACTTCATGCGCTCCATCGCTCACCCTTTCAGCCAACGTCCCAGCCCCTGCCCGTCCCCACGATCCCTGGATGGGGAAAGCCATGCGTGCGCACCAGCGTTCATTCGCGGCCGACTCACCGCCGCCGCACCGGCGTCACCGGCTTGTCCGTCGGAAGGTGATCGGGCGCCACCTGCAGGTACATCAGCGTGCGTTCCATGATCGCCGTCGCCGCCGGCGCCGCCACGGTCGCGGCAAAGTGGCCGATTTTTTTGTCGGGCTTGTGGACCGTCACCAACACGACGACGCGCGGATCACGATAGGGCCCGCCGCAGAGGAAACTGGCGTTGATGTCCTTGTCGCCATAGCCATGGCCGGCGTCGGCCCCGCGTGCCACGCCGGCGATGTGGGCCGTGCCGGTCTTGCCATAGAGGTCATAGACCTTGCTGCCGACCTTGCTCGCGGTGCCATAGACGTACACCTGCCGCATGATGTCGCGCATGGTTTGAGCGGTTTTTTCGCTGATGATCTGCTTCTGCAGGGGCATGCCAGCGACGTCGGCCCAGCTCTGGGCTTTGCCGGGCGATTCCTCGACGGCGTTGATCACCCGCGGCGTGACCAGGTAGCCGCCGTTGGCGAAGGTGCAGAAGCCGCGCAGGAGCTGCAGCGGCGTCGCGGCGATCTCGTAGCCGAAGCTGGCGGAGGTCATCGTGCCCTTGTTCCACTGCGAGAGCGATTTGACGATGCCCTTTTGATCGCCGGGCAATTCCACGCCCGTGCGCGAGCCGAAGCCGAACCGCGTCACCCCCTGGTCCAGCATGGGAATCCCCATTTTCCACCCGATCTGCGCCATGCCGACGTTGCTCGAGTGGACCAGAATTTCCTCGACCGTCAGCCCCTGATAGCCCTCGACGTCGGTCACGAGGCGGCCCGTCGGGTCGTACCAGTGGCCATTGTGGCAGTCGATCACATCCGTCGGCTTCACCACATGATTTTCGATGGCCCAGGCCAGGACAAAGGGCTTGAAGATCGATCCGGGCTCGTAGGGATCGGTGACCGCCTTGTTGCGCCGGGTGGCGGGGTCGGCGTGGGAGAAGTTGGTGGGATCAAAGAAGGGGTAGTTGGCCATCGCCAGCACTTTGCCGGTGTAGGGATCCATGACCAGCGCGGTGCCGCTCTCGGCGTTGAAGTCCTGGATGGTTTTCTGCAGTTCTTCCTGGGCGATGCCCTGCACCACCGTGTTGATGGTCAGCCACACGTCGCGGCCATTGTCGGGGGCCTGGTAACGCTGGTCCTGCACCAGCAGCGTGTGACGGGCGGCGTCTTTGGTCACGAACATTTTGCCCGGCATCCCGCGCAGCAGGAAGTCGAGCTGGTGTTCCATGCCGTCAACGCCTTCGTAGTTGTTGGCGAAGCCCACCACGCTGCCGCCGAGCTGGCCCATCGGGTAGACCCGCTTGACGGACTTCACAAAGCCCACGCCGTCGAGCGTGTGGTAAAGCAGGCGGGCTTTCTCGGTGGCCTCGGCCCGGGCCTGGGCATCTTTGCTCTTGGTGGAAATCCTGGCCTGTTCCCGGCTCGCGTCGCGGATCTGGGCCTTGAGCGCCATAAAGCGGGTGTAAAAATCTTCATCGACTTCGCGGGCCAGCCACAGAAAGCGCCGCGGCGTTCCATCTTCGTAGGTCTTGTTCTCTTCGATTTGTAACTTCACGTCGGCGGGCTGTTTGCCCAGCAGCGGCGCGAGGGCCTCGGCCAGCATGTCCTGGGCCTTCTTAAGGTCGTCGTCCTTGAGGGCGTTGAGCTTGCCCTCGGGGTCCATGATGTAGCCGGGGTCGGCGAAGAGGTTGTACATGCGGACGGAGAGGGCCAGGGGGGTGCCATCGCTGGCGATGATGGCCCCGCGGTCGGGCATGATGGGCATCTCGGCGGTGTATTGGCGGGCCAGCTTGTCCTTGATCTCGGGGGTCACGTGCGCCTGAATGAAGGCTACCCGGCCGAGGAGGCCGACGAGCCCCACCGCCGTCGCCACGAGCATGCCACTGGCCAGCCACTGCGTCCGTTTCACCGCGTCCATTCGCACCCATCCATCCATGTACCCCCCCGGGACTTTTTGAATACTGACTTCCGCGTCACTGCCGCGGCCGATTGGCGTTGGAATGCCCGGC
>CALCHA010000232.1 GCA_937901265.1 uncultured Phycisphaerales bacterium | reverse complement strand
AACGGCATGGCGGGCAACCGCAAACTGGCCGCCGCGGATCTGGCGAAGTTCGGCAAAGCGCTGCTGGTCGTGTGTGATTCTCTGGCACAACAGATCGCGCGCGATGGCGAGGGCGCGACCAAACTCGTCACCGTCCGCGTGAGAGGGGCCAAGTCCCACGCCGACGCCAAACGCGCTGCCGAAGCCATCGCCAACTCCCCCCTCTGCAAAACCGCCATCCACGGCGGCGATCCCAACTGGGGCCGCTTCGTCTCCGCCGCCGGCTACTCCGGCGCGGCCATGAACCCCGACAAAGCCGCCTGCAAGGTCGGCCCGATCACCGTCTTCCGCAACGGCCGGCCGGCCAACGTCGACCTCTCAAGCGTCGAAAAAGTCATGAAAGAGAAGGACCTCGCCATCACCGTCGACCTCGGTACCGGCGGAAAAGCCGCCCACCGGGTCTACACCTGCGACCTCTCGCGAGAGTACATCACCATCAACGCGGATTACCACACGTGACCGCGGGGGGGCTACTTCAGCTCAACCGACCAATAGGCGTGGTCGAGAAAGTGCTTCCAACTCGCGTATTTATCGGACCCCAGCCGCAGGTTGATCACCGGGTTCCGTTTCGGTTTGACCGGCACCTTCATCAGCCGCATGTGCGCCTGGTGCGGCGTACGACCGCCTTTGCGGGCGTTGCAGTACACGCACGAACAGACCAGATTGTCCCACGTGGTCTTGCCCCCCTGCGACCGGGGCACCACATGGTCCAGCGACAGTTCCTGCGTCGGCCACTTCTTCCCGCAATACTGGCAGGTCGAGTGGTCTCGTGCGTAAATGTTACGGCGATTGAGCTTCACATCCTGCCGCGGCAGCCGATCGTAGCCCAGCAACCGGATAATGCGCGGGACGGCGATCTCGTAGCGCACCGTCCGGACAAAATCATGATGGTCGCGCTCAAACTGCGCTTTCAGAGCAGACAGCTCAATCCAGGAAGAAATGTTGTAGCTGAAGTAACCCGCGTCTTCGACCGCGACCACCTCGGCAAGATTGCGGCAAAGAAGCGAGAAGGCTCGACGGGCGGACACCACACGGACCGCCATGTAGAGGCGGTTGAGCACGAGAACATTACAGCCGAGCCCTGAGGCCGGGAGACTTGCTTCCACCGCCACTGCTCCGGTACGGGGTCATGGATGGGACCTCCGATGTCCGCTGGAAAGGGGTGTTTCCAGTGTTATTAAGGGTAGGGTGCCCATGGGCTCAAGTCAACATCTGGTGCGGGGCCGGCAGCAGCCGCCACAAGATTCAATTTTGAGTGAAATCTGCTGAGCAAAACGTAGAAATGCGTGACTTTTCTTGAAGCGTGACAAGTTTCACAGGTAGAATGGGCGTTTCCATTGTGCTTGGGACGCGTGCTGGCCACGCTGAAGTTGGATGACCCTGCAGAGCCCGCCGCCGACGACCGCCCCGGTTCCTACCGCCCCCCGCCCGGCGACTGGTGCGCCTCCGGAGTGGGCCATCGAGCGCTTCATCAAGCGCATCGGAAAAGTCACCGGGGCCGCGGGGCGCTTCCTCGATCGGCTCGCAACTCTGCCTTTTCTCGGCCCGATCGTCCGATTCCTCTCCAGCGTCTGGATGGGCATCGGTGTCCTTCTCCTGCTTGCCATGTATATCGCCCTGGGCTCGGGCTTCGCCAGCCTCCGCGCCCGCATGGAAATGACGGACCTTGAGTTCTTCGATTGGTATCCGATGCGGATACTCGTCGGCTGGCTCGCGCTCAACCTCACCGTCGTCACCCTGCGGCGCATCCCCCTGACGCTCTTCAAACTCGGCTCCTGGACCGTGCACATCGGCATTCTCACGCTCATCGGCGGGAGCGTCTGGTACTTCTCCCACAAGATGGAGGGTGCCGTCCGCATCTATGTGGGCCAGACCCAGGACGCCTACTACGACGCCACCGAACGCGCCCTTTACGCCTATCCGGTCGGCGCCGACGGGGCGGTCGATGAGGCCCGGGGGACGATGACCCCCCTGCCGCGCCTGCCGATCTTCTACGACCACCTCACCGCCGATGACAAAGGGCTTGACCGGGCGCTCCCTGCCTCCACCTTCGAGGGCCTCGGCAAGGCCTTTGGCGGCGTCCGGGCACGGATCACCGGCTATTACGCCGCCGCCGTGCAGGACCCTGTCTGGGCCGCCGATCCCGCTGCCGACAAGGCCGACCCGACCAATGCCAAAGGCGGCCTGCCCGGTGTAAAAATCAGCCTCACCATGACCGGCGAATCGAGCGGCAACTGGCTCATCGGGAATTCCCCCCAGGGCCAGGTCCTGGACTTCCCGCATGACCCCAACGCCTTTTTCGGCATCGAATACCTCTACCACCCCTCGGCCGAAAAACTTCGTGAAATTTCGGCGCCACTGGAGGGGCCACTGGGTATCAGCGTCCGCGTCCCTTCGCTGGGCGTCGAGAAGGTCTACACGGTCACC
>CALCHA010000231.1 GCA_937901265.1 uncultured Phycisphaerales bacterium | reverse complement strand
CGGAGGCATGTGCTGGAGGGATAGGCCCAGACGCTAAGAAAACGTTACGCCACAGAGGGGGGATCAGGGGAGGCCGCGCGTTCCCGGACCTGGCAGCACCCGATGCGGGGCGGAGGGCTGCGCTGGTCGGGAGAACTGGGCGGCGTGGGGGGGCTAGAGGCTGGCCAGTATTTCGCGGGCACCGCGCGATTCGAGGGTGCGCAGCAGCAGGGGCGACAGATCGTCCAGGGCGGCGAATGTGTCCTCTTGCGCCATCAGGACAGCACGCGCGATCTGGCGGCCATCGGGCGAGGCGACGATGCCGCGCACGAGATAGCCCGGCTGCCGCACGCCCTCGACGATGCCGCGAGGCTGCGCGATCACGCCGATCGGCGCCAGGCAGGAGCCGTTGAGGGCGGCCACGAGGCGGCGTTCAAACGCCAGGCAGGCGGCGACGAGGGGGTCGTGGATGTGGGCGAGCAGGGCGCGGAGCGGGGCGTCCTCGGCACGGGTTTCGATCGCCAGCGTGCCCTGCCCGGCGGCGGGAACGAAGCGATCCACCGGGAGCAGCTGCGCGCCGACCGGCAGCAGACCGGTGCGATTCAGACCCGCCGCCGCAAGGAACGTCCCCCGGATGCCGTCGGCCCCGGCAGCGACTTTTCGCAGCCGCGTGTCGATATTCCCGCGGAGCGGGCGGATGTCCAGATCGGGGCGCAGGGCCAGCAGCTGCGCCCGCCGGCGGAGGGACGTGGTGCCGACACGCGCGCCGGCGGGGAGGGCGTCCAGCGGGACCCCGCCGGTGCCGATCCAGACGTCGCGCGGATCCTCCCGAGGGGGAGTCGCCGCGAGGGCCAGGCCGACGGGCCGGAGGACGGGCAGGTCCTTGGCGGAGTGGACGGCGAAATCGGCCACCCCGGCGAGGAGCGCTTCGTCGAGTTCCTTGGTGAACAGCCCTTTGTCGAAGGCGGCGGGGGGGGTGGGGCCGGGCGTTGCGGCGGGGGCCGCGAGCCTGGCGGAGAGGCGGTCGCCGGTGGTGGTGAGCGGGAGCAGTTCGATGCGTGTGCCGGGGGGAAGGCGGGGAGCGAGCAGGTCAGCGACGAGCTGCGACTGGGTCCGCGCGAGCAGCGACCCGCGGGTGGCAAGCCGCAGGAGCGGCGGGAGGTGGAGGGCAGCAGGCGGCATCGCCAGATGGTACGCGCGGCGGGAAGCAAGGTAAATGGGGAGGGCGGGGGGGGAGGGCGGCCCCTCACCGGAAAATGGCGGGCGACAAAAGGTTTCGCTGGCAAGGATCGGCCGACGGGGAGCTGCCTCAGCCGTTGGGGGTCCAAGCCGCGGTGGACGGGAGAAGTGCGCGGGTGGGACGCAACCTTGGGGGCACTGTCGCGTTAATTCTCACTCTCCGCCAAAATAGCGACTGTGCGTATTCACGGCGCCGACGTCTCGTCTTTACGGAATGACCCCATGACGACCCTGAACAAAGTTTCTCCCTCTCCTGTGGCCTACGCGCCGGCCGGTGCGTTGGCCCCGGCGAGGCCCTTTTTACCGCTGCTGGCGATCCTTTTCGTGGGGTCGGGGTGTGCCGCGCTGATCTACGAGATCGTCTGGCTGCAGCTCCTGCAGTTGGTGATTGGGGCGTCGGCCATTTCCCTGGGGGTGCTCCTGGGGACGTTCATGGGCGGGATGTGTTTGGGGTCGCTGCTGTTGCCCAAGGTGGTGTCGCGGCGGCGGCATCCGCTCCGCATTTATGCCCTGCTGGAGGTCTTGATCGGGGTGTGCGGGCTGCTGGTGCTGGTGGTGGTGCCGCGGCTGGGGGTCGTTTACGCCCACTGGGCGACACCCGGGGCGGGATCGGTCATTCTGCGGGCGGTAATCGCGGGGCTCTGCCTGGTGCCCCCGACGCTGTTGATGGGGGCCACGCTGCCGGCGATTGCACGGTATGTGGAAACGACGCCCAAGGGGGTATCGTGGCTGGGCTTTTTCTATGGCGGGAACATCGTCGGGGCGGTGTTTGGCTGTCTGCTGGCGGGCTTCTACCTGCTGCGGCTGCACAACATGCCGACGGCGACCTGGGTGGCGTTCGGGATCAACATGCTGGTGGCCACGCTGGCCCTGGCCTTGTCGTTCGCGGCTCCGCATCGGGTGTCGGAGAGCGAGTCGGCGGAGGAAGCCAAAGAGGATGCGCCGATTGCCGTGGCCGGCGAGCAGGGTCCGGCGGGGCTGGTGTACCTGGTGATTGCGATCTCGGGGCTGACGGGGCTGGGAGCGGAAGTGGTCTGGACGCGGCTGCTGTCGCTGATGCTGGGGGCGACGGTGTACACGTTTTCCATCATCCTGGCGGTGTTTCTGCTGGGGCTGGGGATCGGTTCGACGGCCGGGGCGTCGATTGCCCGCAACACCAAGCGTCCGCGGTCCGCGCTGGCGATGTGCCAATTTCTGCTGGCCCTGGGCATTGGATGGGCGGCCTACGCGATTGGGGATTCGCTGCCCTTCTGGCCGATCAATCTGGAAATGACCTCGAGCCCCTGGATCACGTTCCAGGTGGACCTGGCGCGGGCGCTGTGGACCTTGATCCCGGCGGCGATTTTGTGGGGAGCGAGCTTTCCGCTGGCGTTGGCCTCGGTGCCCGCACGCCGCGGCAGCGATGCCGGGACGCTGGTGGGGCGGGTCTATGCGGCCAACACGGTGGGGGCGATCGTCGGGGCGCTGGGCTTTTCGGTGCTGGTGATCCCGATGATCGGGACGCTCCATGCCCAGCAGTTGTTGATGGGCTTGTGCCTGGTGTCAGCACTGCTCGCAACGTTGCCACTGTT
>CALCHA010000230.1 GCA_937901265.1 uncultured Phycisphaerales bacterium | reverse complement strand
TCACCACGGCAATGGCACGCAGGATATTTTTTACGCGCGCAACGACGTGCTCGTCCTCTCCCTGCATGCCGATCCGCACACGCAGTATCCCTATTTCTGGGGCCACGCGGATGAAACCGGCGAAGGTGCCGGCGAGGGCTTTAACCGCAACTTCCCGCTCCCCCGCAACTGCGGTCTCCACGCGTGGTTACGGGCACTCGATGAGGCCCTCGAACGCCTCCAGGTCCATCGCCCCGATGCCCTGGTCGTCTCCCTCGGCGTCGACACCGCCGCCTCCGATGGCATCGGCGACTTCAATCTCACTCCCCCGGATTTTCACGCTCTTGGCACGACGCTCGCGAACCTCGGTCTCCCCACCGTCTTCGTCCAGGAGGGGGGCTACAACGTCGAACAGATCGGCGGATCGGTCGCGGCCGTCCTGGCGGGCTTTGCGGCCGCGCGTCACGGCTGACCCAGCGGCCGCCGCGGTTCCTCTTTGACCTTCAGCATCTTGGCGATGCGGACCCTGCGCGGCGTGGGTAACTTCCTGGCGTGAGAGACCTTGGCCACCTGCCGACAGAACTTTTCATCGTCAGAAGACATACCCGGCGAGGTCGCGGGGGACATATCGGGGGACATCTCGGGAAACATAGGGATTGCGCCCTTTCCTTCTCTCTGGGCAGGTCATCGTTGCGTGAGACGCCGATAACGCCATACCCTGTACCGGACGCCCTGCAAGTGGGTCGCAACACCTGCCTGGCCGGACATGGAGCTTACCCCTCCTTAACGGCTCAGCTCCGCCGCGAGTTCCCGAAGAATCAAAATTCCCCGGTCCAGCTTTTCGTCGCTGGTGGCGTAGCTCAGACGAAAGTGGGTGTCCCTGGCGGAGAAGACGTTGCCCGGGATAATGAGCACGTTCCGCTCGATCGCCCGGGCCACAAACTCCGTCGCTGTCACCTTTTGCGGCACCTTGGGGAAGGCGTAAAAGGCCCCGCCGGGCGCGTTGATCTCCAGCAGCTCCCCCAGCCCCTCCACCACCCGGTCGCGCTTGCGGCGATAGGCGTCGATCTGCGGCGTCATGTCCACCCCGCCCGCGTGCCCCTCCGTGTCCCCCGCCACCGTGTCCAGGGCCGCGTACTGCACCATGCTCGGCGCGCACACGAAGGTGTACTGCTGAAGCTTGGTCATCTGTTCGATCACGGCCTTGGCCTCGCCGCCCGCGGCCGCGTAACCCAGCCGCCACCCGGTCATGCCGTAGGTCTTGGAATAACCCTTCAGGAGGATGCACTGGTCCGGGAGCAGCTTGGCCACAGAGAGATGCGGGCCATAGCAGAAGGCGTCGTAGATTTCGTCGCTGATGACCAGCAGGTGGTGCTTCTTCGCAATCGCCGCCGCAGCTTCCAGCTCCGCCTGCGTGAGCGTGATGCCGGTGGGATTGTTGGGCGAACAGAGGATGAGCATCTTGGTGCGCGGCGTGATGGCCGCTTCGATGCGCTCCGCGTGGAAACGAAAATCGGGATAGGAATCGACCGCCACCGGCACCGCGCCGCACAACTTCGGCAGGTGCTTGTACATCACGAAGTAGGGATCCAGAAAGAGCACCTCGTCGCCGGGATTCAGCGTGGCGAACATCGCCAGCATCAGGCCGGCGGAAGTGCCCGAAAGAATCAGGGCCGCGGGATCCGACCAGCCGGTGTCGTGCGACACCTTCGCTTTCACCTTGTCCAGCAGGCCACCCACGCCCTGCGTCGGTGTGTAGCGGTTCTTGCCCGAACGAATGGCGTCGATGGCCCTTTCCTTCAGCGCCTCGGGGACGTCGAAGTCCGGCTGCCCGATCGAAAGGTTGATCGGGTCCTTCAGTTTGGCGGCAAGGTCGAACACCTTGCGAATGCCGGAGGCGTCGATGTCGAGAGCGCGCTGCGCGATGAAGGAATTCATGAATGTTGCCTCGTTATTTTGTCAAAAAAGACGCTTGTTCCCGGCACGACGCAGCTTGGGCTCGCGACCCGCTTGCCACCGGCACTGCCGATGTGACTGAATCTCACCTGCCCGGAGCGTTGGCCGGCGACTTCTCCTCAAGATCCGGACACGCCTCCTTGAGGTTCGGCGTCGCCTTGCCCTCCACCACGCCGCTCGTCCAGGCAATGCCCGCCATCAACAACTTCTGAAAAATCTCCGACTCCCACACATCCTGCCGATGCCCCATCGACGTGGAGAACACCCGCCCCTTGCCATGATTGCGCGCCCACGTCTCCGGATAGGGGGCCCGCTGGTACTGCCACTCCCGCTTCCCCGCGGCATTCGTTTTCATCGTCCCGGTCTCCTGCACCCCGATCACATGCATGTCCGGAGCCAGGTTCACCAGCGAGTACCACTCCTCGTTTTTCTCAAAATCCTTCAGGTGGTCAAGGCCCGCGAAGGTCCCATCCACCATGCGGATCTTTGCATTCTGCTGCGAACCATGCGCAAGAAACTCCCCGCCCAGCATTGCAATGTAGGGATCGACTTCCTCTCCCTTTTCCGAACGCACCACGCGGTCGTTCGCCTTGCTGTGAAACGTGTCCGTCGCGGAATGAATCCCCACGAACCCCTTCCCGTTTTCGATCGCCTCCAGCAGCGCCTTCTTGCCGGCCGCCGTCATCGGCGGCGTGTCGTCGCCTCCCTTAAACCGCGTCCCCGGCGGCAGCGTCAGGTCGCCCGTGGTGTAGAAGATGAAGGCGTCATACACCCCGATCTTGTCCGGATTGAACAGCCCGCCATCCTTGGAAACGTCGATGGTATAGCCCGCCTTCTCCGCCCAAGCCTTGAGCAGACGCTCGCCCCACGCAAGCTCCTCACCCTTCTGCCGCGTCACGGCCGGATGCGGAAAATCCTGCGACCGCGTGTAAAACAGCAGCCGCTTGCCCGTCGGCCGCGTTTGCGCCGGCAACCAGCGCGCAAGCGGTGAAAGAGCGGCGGCGGCCAGGGCAGTGACCGCAGTGCGACGGGTAATCATGGAATCCCTCCTTGGGCAGCTTCACGCCAAACCGGACATTCCTTTGCATAATGCCCTGAACGACGCATAATTGCGACCCTCTTTCACAGTGGAGGTGCCCATGCGAACGCGCTCTGTCATTCCGGCGGTGGCATGGTTGCTGGCGGCGACCGCGGCGCAGGCCCAGCAGCCCACGCTTTTCCCCCTGCCCGCCGCCCCCAACGTCTGCGTCGACGTGCCCCTGCGCATCACCTTTGATACCCCCCCGAAACTCGGCACCGGCCATATCGAAGTCCATGATGCCGCCGACGGCGCGCTCGTGGAATCCATCGATGTGACCCAGACCAAATCCAAAACCATCGGCGGCCTGCAGAACTTCACCTACCGCCCCGTCATCATCAGCGGCAACTCCGCCATCATCGCCCTCCAGCAGCCCCTCCAGTATCACAAACATTACTATGTCACCATCGACGCCGGCGCCATCGGCGACATCCCCGCCATCACTGGCCAAACCGCCTGGACTTTCTCCACCAAAGACGCGCCGCCGGTGGTCCATGACCTGATCCACGTGCAGGCCGATGGCACCGGCGATTTCGCCTCCGTCCAGGGGGCGATCGACGCCGTCCCTCAAGGCAACAACACCCCGATCACTATTCAGATTGGCAAGGGCACCTACGAAGAAATCGTCTGCATCCTCAACCGCAACCACCTCACCTTCCTCGGCGACGACCGTCAAAAAACCATCATCGAATACCCCAACAACGACAAGTTCAATAACAACTCCAACGGCAACCCCTTCGCCCCCGGCGCCAACCCCGCCACCGCCCCCGCACGCACCGGCTCCGTCTATCGCCGCGGCATGTTCCTCGCCCACCGCGTCACCGACCTCACCATCGCCAACCTCACCCTCCACAACACCACCCCCAAAGGCGGTTCCCAGGCCGAGGCACTCATCCTCAACGGCACGGCCGCGGCCCACGCCATCCTCACGAATTGCGACCTCTACTCCTTCCAGGACACCCTGCAAATCAACGGGCAAGCCTACATCTCCGACTGCTTCATCGAGGGCGACGTCGATTTCATGTGGGGCACCGGCCCCTGCTTCTTCGAGAATGTGCACGCCAGGTCCCTGCGCTCGGGGGCCTACTACACCCAGATTCGCAACCCCGCCACCCACCACGGCTACGTCTACAAAGACTGCCTCTTTGATGGTGCGGAGGGCGTCGTGAACAACATGCTCTCACGCATCGAACCCCTGCGCTTCCCCGGCAGCGAAGTGGTGCTGCTGAAGTGCGTCCTGACCCCGGCCGTCAGCACCGTGGCGTGGCGGATCGCCAGTGCGCACGAGGCCCCCGACATCAATTTCTGGGAATACAATCGCCGCGATCCATCGGGAAAGCCGGTGGATGTGTCCAAGCGGCTGGCGGTGTCGAAGCAGTTGCAGCAGCCCGGCGATGCGGAAACCATCGCCCACTATTCCGATCCCGCGTGGGTCCTCGGAGGCGACTGGAAGCCGCAACTTGGTCCGCTGGCAATGCCCGAGACCTCGATCCATGCCGCAGCCGGAAGCGACACACTGCTGCGTGCCCCGGTCCTCTGCGTTCCGCCTCCCACCGTTCAGTGGCAGCGCGCCGGTCAGGACCTTCCCGGCAAGACCGGCCTGACGCTGACCCTCCCCGGCATCAAGGCCGCCGATGCCGGTGAATACGCCGCCGTCATCCAGGGCAATGGCCAAACCGTCACCGTGAAAACCCGCCTCGTCGTCGACTGATTCATGGCGCAACCCCCGCTTGCGAAATGATCACCGGCGGACGCGGCTGCGGCAGGTGCGGCGTCCAGCAGCCGCCCACCGCCACCGCCGCGCCCACCACCAGCATCGCCAGGATCATGCGGCCCATCAGAACGCTCCTTCATCAAGTCGCCCCCGATCATATCCGGTCCCTCCACGGTCGGAGAACAGGGCCGCCCTGCCCGGTCCTTCGGGACCTTCACGCAAAGCATGGCCGCGTGCAACCCCCCGGAGGTAACGCTACAATGCCTTGCTGCCCACACCTTACTGAGTCACCGTCCCATGCCCGAGTTTGAAATCCGTAACTTCTGCATCATCGCCCACATCGACCATGGCAAGTCCACGCTCGCCGACCGCCTGCTCGAACGCACCGGGGCCATCACCCAGCGCGAGATGGAAGCACAGTTTCTCGACGACATGGACCTTGAAAAAGAACGCGGCATCACCATCAAGGCCTCTGCCGTCACCGTCTCTTATACCCACCCCGACACCCACAAAAAGTACATGCTTAACCTCATCCACACCCCCGGCCACGTCGATTTCCACTACGAAGTCGCCAAAGCCCTCCA
>CALCHA010000229.1 GCA_937901265.1 uncultured Phycisphaerales bacterium | reverse complement strand
GGTGATCTGGCTGGAGGCGCCGCGGTTGGGCGGGAGGAGGGCGCCGGGGGCGGCGCCGAGGTTGACGCAGTCTTCGGGGGACATGCCGGTGAGGAAACTGTAGGCGAAACCGGAGGCGAAGCCATCGCCGCCGCCGACGCGGTCTTCGATTTCGAGGTCTTTGAAGAGGCGGGATTCGTGGAATTTGCCGTCGTGGTAGAGGATGGCGGACCAGTTGTTGATGAGGCCGGACTTCACTTCGCGGAGGGTGGTGCCGACAACCTGGATGTTGGGATACTTGGCGACGACGCGTTCGACCATTTTTTTGTAGGCGGAGGTGTCGAGTGCGCCGAGGTTTTCGGAATCGACGCCTTCGACTTCGAAGCCGAGGACTTTCTGGAAATCTTCCTCGTTGCCGATGAGGCAGTCGACGTAGGGGATGAGGTCTTTGGTGACTTCCTGGGCTTTCTTGCTGCTCCAGAGCTTGGAGCGGAAGTTGAGGTCGTAGGAAGTGATCGTGCCGTTGGATTTGGCTTTGACCAGCGCTTCTTTGACGGTCTTGGCCGTGGAGTCCGACAGGGCGGTGAAAATCCCCCCGGTGTGCAGCCAGCGAACGCCGCGCTTGGAGAAGAGGGCGTCGAGATCCCCATCGGTCGGCTTCATGTGCATGGCGGCCGAGTGGCCGCGGTCATACATGGTCACCGAGGCGCGAACCCCCGTCCCCACCTCCGTGAAGTTCAGGCCGATGCGATCGGCAGTGCCCACACCGTCGTAAGGGGCAATCGCCACATGCTGCACGTCAACGCCCACCGCGCGGGCGTGGTTGAGCACCAGCGCGCCCAGAGGATTGTCCACGAGGCGGCTGGTCCACCCCGTGCGCAGACCAAGACGCGAGAGCGCGTACGCCACGTTGTACTCGCCGCCCCCCACCCACACTTCCAGCGTATTGGCGAATTCGATCCGGCCATGGCCGGGAGGCGAGAGGCGGATCATCGTTTCGCCGAGGGCCACGAGATCGAGCTGGGTGGCTTCTTTGGGTTTGATGTTCAGGGCCATGTTCGTTCGTCCTTTTTCATGTATGCGAGCGGTGCGACGGAAAAAGATAATCGAAAGACCGGCAGGGGGGTAGCAGGTCACCTTGCAATTGTGACGGATTGCACGATAATCCGGCGCGTCATCGCTTCCCCCATCCGACAGCGCTCTGGCCGGGAAGCGGGGGGTTTCATATGGGACGCCTTTTCCTATGGACTATGCCCTACTGGCAGCCACGGCCCTCGGGGCAATCGGTCTTTACCTGATGTTGCCGCGCGAACGCGCGCCCCTGGCGTGGCTGGGGTTGCTCCTGGGGGCGATGGGCGTCGCGGGGTTTTTCCTTTATCTGGTGCGGTCGGTGGCGCAGACGCCGCTGATGGGCGGCGGGCCGCCGGTTTATTTTTACCTGTTCGCGGCGATCATGATCGCTTCGGCGGTGGGGGTGGTGTGCCAGTCGCGGCCGGTGTACGCGGCGCTCTACTTTGTGCTGTTAACCCTTGCCGGAGCTGGACTTTTCGTCCTGCTTCTAGCGCAGTTTATGGCCATTGTGCTGATTATTATTTACGCCGGTGCGATTCTGGTGACTTACGTGTTTGTGATTATGCTGGCTTCGCAGGGGAGCGTGGGGGGGCAGGTGGTGGCCCCGGCGTATGATCGGCGGTCGGCGGAGCCGTTTTTATCGGTCCTTGTGTCGTTTTTGTTGGTCGGGGCGGTTTTGCAGACGCTTTTGCCGACACCTGGCCACGCGCTCGCCACCCCTTCGAACGCCGATCCGATGATGATCGCGGCGCTGGGGATTGATGCGGCCGGGCAGCCGACGACGGCACCGTTTGTGTCGGCCTCGTCGACCCCCGAGTTGCGGTCGGCGGCGGCGGAAGAGGGACTGTCGGACGTGCAGCTTCTGGGCATCTCGCTCTACTCACGGTATTCGCTTTCGCTGGAACTGGCCGGCATCCTGCTGACGGTGGCGCTGATCGGTGCCGTGGTGATCGCCCGGAAGGGGACGCCCGAGGAACAAGTTCTGGGCACTGGAAAACTTCCCACCGAATAGGCGGTGATGAGACCTAGGTTAAGGACCGGCGATGAGCCAAATTGAGCTGTATCATTATCTGGCGGTGGGGGCGATCCTGTTTGGGATCGGGATCGTCGGGTTTCTGGCGCGGCGGAACATGATCATGATGTTCCTGTGCACGGAGATCATGTTTCAGGGGGTGGCGATCAACCTGGTGGCGTTTTCGCGGTTTCACATGAATGCGGGGGGGATGTCGTTCGTGATTTTCCTTTTGACGATCGCGGCGGCGGAAGCGTCGCTGGCGCTGGGGCTGGTGGTGCTGCTGTATCGCAAGCGCCAGACGCTGAACGTGGATGAATGGTCGGAGATGCAGGGCTGAGGGCACCGCGATGCGGAGCTCGAGGCTGAAAGAGACATGATCGAATTTGCTGCACATTACCCGTGGTTGATCCCGCTATTTCCGCTGTTGGCGTGCGTGCTGATCGGCGCGGTGGGCTGGAAGATCAAGAATTTGGCGCAATGGCCGGCGATCGTGGCGATCGGTTTGTCGTTTGTGCTGGCGCTGGCGCTGCTGGTGGGGATCACGCGCAACCCGGCACTGGTGCAGTCCCTGACCGATTTTCACGTCTTTAACTGGTTTTCGGCGGGGGACTTGAAGATCTCGGCGGCGCTGACGATCGACCCGCTCTCCTCGCTGTATCTGGCCTTCATCACCGGCGTCGGGCTGCTGATTTTCATCTTCTCGTCGGGCTACATGAAGGGGGACTACGGGTTCTGGCGGTTTTTCGCCTACCTGTCGATCTTCGTGTTCTTCATGTGCTGCCTGGTGATGGGCAACTCGTTCCTGCTGCTGTATCTGGGCTGGGAAGGGGTGGGTCTCGCGTCCTATCTGCTGATCGGCTATTACTACCCGCGGCCAGCGGCGGTGGCGGCGGCGAAAAAGGCGTTCATCGTCAACCGCATCGGCGACTTCGGCCTGGTGATCGGGGTGTTCCTGGTTTACAAGACGTTCAACACGCTGGACTTCACGGCGGTGTTCGCGAAGCTGCATGACCCGCAGTTTGTCTCTGCGCATTTGCAGGGCCTCTACTGGATTCCGTTCTGCCTGATGCTGGGGGCGTTCGGCAAGTCGGCGCAGTTTCCGCTGCACGTGTGGTTGCCGGATGCGATGGAGGGTCCGACGCCGGTGTCGGCGTTGATTCACGCGGCGACGATGGTGACGGCGGGGATTTACCTGATCGCGCGGACGATGCCGCTGTTTCTGGCGGTGCCGGGCAACCATGACGCGTTGAACACGGTGGCGTGCATCGGCGGGTTCACGGCCTTCATGGCGGCGTCGATTGCGTTCTGCCAGTATGACCTGAAGCGAATCTGGGCCTACTCGACGATTTCGCAGTTGGGGTACATGTTCCTGGCGCTGGGCGTGATCGCCCCGACGGCGGCGGTGTTTCATGTGTTCACCCATGCGTTTTTTAAAGCGCTGCTGTTTTTGTCCGCGGGCTCGGTGATGCATGCGATGGGCGGGGAGCTGGACATACGCAAGATGTCGGGCATTCGGCGGGTGATGCCGATCACGAACATCACGACGCTGATCGGGTGCCTGGCGCTGGCGGGGGTGCCCTACCTGGGTGGGGGGTATTTTTCGAAGGATGAGATCATTCATTCGGCGCTGAACAGCCCGTCGCCCTTGGGGTTGCCGCTGGGGATTCTGGGGCTGAGCGTGGCGTTGATGACGGCGTATTACACGTTCCGGACCTATTTCCGGGTCTTCTGGGGGCCGCTGGAATTGCCGGCGACGGCGGGGCATCACGAGGCGTCGCCCTTTTCGCTGGACGCGGGTTCAGGACCGGCCACGGAGGACGGGGGCGGGGTGGACACGGTTCATGCGAAGCAGGGGCATGAGGAGGCGTCTCATGGGGAGACCTCGGGCGGGCAGATGGTGGGGGCGGGTCATGGGCACGACACGGCCGCGCATGGTCCGAGCGATGGGCCGTTGAGCATGTGGG
>CALCHA010000228.1 GCA_937901265.1 uncultured Phycisphaerales bacterium | reverse complement strand
CGCGAAGCACTATCAGTTCTGGAACGATGGGGGCGAGGATGGGCGGTTCACCATCACGCAGGTGCGCCCCGGCAAGTACACCCTGCATGCCTGGGCGGATGGCGTCCTGGGCGACTTTGCGAAAACCGACATTACCGTGGAGGCGGGCAAGGATATTGATCTGGGCAAACTCACCTGGACGCCCGTGCGCTATGGCAAGCAGATCTGGGATATCGGGTATCCGAACAAGACGGCCCGTGAATTCTTCAAAGGCGACGGGGCGGATTACTGGCTCTGGGGATGGCCGCTGCGTTACGCGTTGTTGTATCCGCAGGGTGATTTGAAGTTCACGGTCGGCCAGGATGATCCGGCGAAAAAGTGGTTTTTTGAGCAGACCCCGCGGGCAACCTCGCTGGCCTTTGTAAATCCAGCGGCGAAGGATCCCGCGAACCAGCGCTTTGGCTGGGTGAAGGGGGAAAGCCTGGAGCAGTATCCGCAGAGCAACACGCGCGGCCCCTGGGCCATCTATGGCCGCGGCGACTCCACGACCTGGACCATCGCGTTTGAGATGCCGCAGGCGGGCAAGGGTCAGGCGGTGCTGCGGGTGGCGCTGGCGGGTGCGGATGGACAGGGCTTCACGGTGGGAGTGAACGGGAAGGATGTGGGGATGGTGCGGACGCAATCGACCAACGCCCTCCGCTACAACACCGACCACGGCGTGTGGCATGAGTACACGCAGCCCTTTGATGGATCGCTGCTCAAGGCGGGCGAGAACACGATGACCTTTACCGTGCCCGCGGGCGAAGTGACCTCCGGCGTGGTGTGGGACTATCTGCGGCTGGAGCTCAATGAGAATGCAGCCGCCGATGCGCCGCTGACGCCGGCACCCTAAGCCGCGGATAAAAGTTGAGTGGACTTCGCAACGCATGCCCGGCCGCCAAAGCCGGGCATGCGTTTTTTTGTGGGAGGGGAGGGGGCGTGTGGGGAATTCAGAGGGCGGGTGTCAGTGTTCGAAGCAGCCGAGGTCGGGTGCCTTGCCATGGAAGGGGAAGCCGGCGTCGACGCCGGCGTCGATGAGTTTGCTGCCTGGGGCGAGGTGCATGAAGGCGATATCGGGGAGGTCGCCGTTGGGTTTTCGCGGGAGGATGAGTTCTTTTTCGTCGACGCTGAGGAAGTCTTTGTCGGTGATCTGGAGGTCCATGAGGAAGGAGTCGTGGGATTCGTCATTCTTGCCCGGCGCGTAGCGGGCCAGGAGGGTCTTGCCTTTGTAGGCGAGGTTGTTGCGCAGCTTGTGGCCGATGCCGTCAATATCCGTCTTATTGTCGGGCAGGCGGCAAAGCATGTTGAAATCGATGGGGTTGTTGAAGGCGGTGTTGTTGATCCAATCGCTGCCGCCGGTGTGGTGGTTGGAGTAGAAGCCGTTGGCCTTGTTGCGGACGGCGAGGCAGAACTGGATGACGTGTCGGGGGACGGGGTTGGGGATGCGGTCAGGGGCGGTGGCGCCGTATCCGCCGCCCTTGAATCCGTTGCCGTCGCCCAGCGATTCGAACTTGTCGTTGAAGCCATTGTAGAAAGACCAGCAGTGGTCGAACGTGACGGCTTCGTGGGAGTTGATGCAGTCGTAGCCGTCGTCGCTGTTGAACCACGCGCGGCAGCCGCGAAAGACGTTGCCGGTGCTTCCGGCGGTGGGGTGACAGCCAAAACCGTCGACGTTGCCGCCGCGGCCGCCTTCGGAGGTGTGATCCCAGTTGCGGTAGGCGTCGCAGTTGAGGAAGAGGTTGTCGCCGCCGCGGATGGAGTAGATGCCGATGGCCTGGCCGTCGTGCATGGAGAGGCGTTCATAGATGTTGTTGCTGCCGTCGTTGGCGAAACAGATGGACTGCGTGTGGCCGGTGAGGGTGACCTGGACGCCGGTGACCTCGAGTCCCTTGAAGTGGAGCCAGGACCCGGAGACGTAAAAGGCGTCGATGCGGAGGGCAGGCTTGATGGCGGAGAGATCGAAGAGGGGGTGTTCGTCGTTATAGGCGAAGTACTTGATCGGCTTGCCTTTCTGGCCACTTTTACTGAGGTCATGGACGTAAGCGAAGATGCCCTGTTTTCGCGCGATGTCCTTTTCCTGGAGGACGTAGGTGCCCCCGCGGATCCAGACAGTGTCGCCGGGCTGGACGGCAGTCTGCGCGCGGGTAAGGGACGCGAAGGGCTTGGCAAGGGTTCCGGGGTTGGTGTCGGAACCGGTCGGGGCGACGTAGACGTCGGCAGCGAGCGCTGGGGTGGCAGCGCAGGCAGCCAGGAGGAAGGCGACGCAAGACAGACGGTGCATGGGTATCTCCGGAAGGGGGTCATTGAGCAGCGGGAACGGGAGGGGCCACGGGAAGAGCGGCGGGAGTGGCGTGAGCGCCGGCGCCGCGCGCACCGCCGCGGCCTCCACGACCGCCGGGTGCGCCAAAGCCGCCGGCGGAAGCGGCGGGCATGGTCTGGGGGAGCTTGTCCTTGCAGAGTTCGAGGATCTCGATGGCGGTCAGGGACCATTGGGCGGCGTCGTTGGTGCTGACGCTGGGGGCCTCGTTGAAGGGGTTGAGGGCTTCAGAGCCCTCGACGGGCCGCGTGGTGAAAGGGGTGTCAAACGAGCGTTCGAGCGCCTGGATGGCAAATTGCGCGAACGCGGGATTTTTGGTGAGGTGATACGCGTAGGCGGCGAGTCGCGGAGTGCCCTGGCTGCGGCTGCCGCCCTGCTCGCCCATCAGGTTGGCGTCGGCACCTTCGGCACCGGTCTGCTGGTCGCGGGTGAGGGTGGCGGCATTGGCCGAACCGAGGCGGCAATACTGGGACCACATTTTGGTCCATTTGTCACTATCGAGCAGCGGGGTCAGGGCGAAGGCGACTTCCGCGCCGCCCTGGATCGTCGCGAGGTTGTAGACGCCCGGCTGCTGCGCGACCTGGAACATTTTTCCGGTGTTGTAGTCATAACCGACGACGAGGTGTTCGCCGGAACGAAGCCACCAGGGCATGGCGTAGAGGGAATCGACGCCGGCCATGATTTTGTCGCGCCACTTGGGGTCGCCCGTCCGCTCCCACTCGATCATCCAGTTGCCGGCGAAGCCGAGCCAGTCGGGACCGATACGGATGCGACCCGGGTATTGTTTCTCGGCTTCGGTGATCGGCTGTGCCTTGCGCATGGGGTCCAGTATGGAGGCGACTTTGTCGGCCACCTCTGCTTCGTGGGTGATGATGTCGCCGATGCGTTCGTCGGTGGTCAGGAAGTAGAAGAACTGGGCGTGCGCCGCCTGGCTGACGCGGGCTTCCTTGGCGCTGTCGCCCCAGTGGCTCACGTTGTGCCGCGAGCCCAGGCCGTCGAAGCGGCCGAGATGGTAAGTGTCCACTTCGCTCGTGTGGCGGATCATCGCCTCGGCCATGCGGAAAATGTCGGCGCGTCCGGTGCGGATGTAGCTGGTCCAGACCCACAGGACGCTGCCCAGCTCGCTGTTGTCCCACGCATAGCCGCCGATGTCGTAGCGCCATTCGTGCCGCGCGGGGTCATAGGCGTGGCGCACGTCGCCGAAATTCCAGAAGCCGTACCAGTGCTGGCTGTCGATGGATTTCTCGTAGTAGTCGATGACGCCGTCGAGGCGGTCTTCGACGGCGGTCTTGAAGGGGGTGGAGCGGTCCTGAACGCTCCAGACGCCAAAGACGCCGGCATCGTGCAGGGCCTGCGGGCTCGAGACCAGCAGCGGCGGGGCGTCATTGAGCTTTGCCTGCTGGGCGGTTTCGTCGCGGGTGGGCGGGCGGTCGCTGGGGAAGAGCATCAGCTCGCTGGTCCGCGCGACGCCGGTGGGCGTGGCGAAGTCCGCCTCGTAGTCCTCGTAGCTGCCGCCGCTGTTGACGTTGCCGTGGCCGTGGGTGTCGTAATGGCGCATGTCCATGGCATGGGCGTCGGGGGACCACATCCACACATGCACGTGCGCGGTGTTCGTGAGCGCCCCATCAATCTCGATGCTCGCCGGATAGCTCTGCCAGAAGTTCTTCAACCCCACCCCAAGGCCGCCGCTGGTG
>CALCHA010000227.1 GCA_937901265.1 uncultured Phycisphaerales bacterium | reverse complement strand
AAGAGGGTCAGATCCTTGCGCGGCTCGCGGCTTTCGTTTATGCCTTCCAGGAGCGTTCGGGGCGAACTACCCAATCGGGCCCCCTCGTAAGCGTAACTTCTACGATATGCCCTGTGATGGGGCGGAAGGAGTAGTCATGCTTGGCATTATTTTTCTCGTCGTTCTGATCCTCCTCATCGTCGGTGCTTTGCCCACGTGGGGCTATTCCCGCGAGTGGGGTGCGTATCCCGCCGGCGGCCTGGGGTTGGTGCTGATCATTATCCTGGTGCTGGCGTTCATGGGTTACCTGCCGATCTTCAATGGCGGGTTCTAACGTCCGCGATTGAATTCTGAGACCCACGTTGCTTTTACTCGCCCCCTGCGACGCGCTTTTGTTGACGCTCGCCGCAGGGGGCGAGCTTTTTTGCGTCACAGGTTTTTCTGCGGTGTGTTGAATGGGAAGTGGTCAGGCGGGCGGGCTCGCGGGTGGCGCGGGCGGCGCCTCGGGATTCATTCCGCGGCCGAGGTAGGCGAGGGTGCGCCACAGCCATTCGACGGGACCCTGCCGAAACGTCCGCATCCAGAGCCATGAGCCCGTCAATTGAACGCTCCAGGTGATGGCGACGATGCCGAGGAGATCGACGCGGTCGAGCGACTCGAAGTAACCCAGGCCATGGCCATCGAAGAGGGTGGTGCCGACCAGGGTCTGGAAGAGGTAGTTGGTCAGGGCCATGCGTCCGACGCAGCGGACCGGGGAGACTGCGGCGGCGGCGATACGGGCATGGAGGGGGCGGGCGAGGGCGGGGGCCTGGCGGGCCTGGGCGACCCACATAGCGACGAGGACGCCGCTGGCGAGGTAGCCCACGGAGGTGAGCAGCGAGCCGAAGTAGTTGAACTGCATGCCGGGAAATTCCAGGGTCCAGGGGTCCCAGTGTTGCCAGTGGTTGAAGTAAATGCCGAGGAGCGAAAGCGCCCACCCGGTGGGGACCAGGAGGAGTGCGAGGAGGGCGTAGGCACCCGTGGCCCAAGTGCCTTGAAAGAAGCGCCAGCGTTGCAGCGCCATTCCCAGGAGAATGGCTCCGCCGCAGCGCCAGAAGGTCCAGGTGAGAAAGACGCGGGTTTGTTCATCGAGGGAGGAGATGGCGCGCATTTTCCATTCAGCGCTTCCACCGGCGCGATAGGCGGAGATTTCGTTGGTGCCCTTGTAGAGGCTCCAGGCCCAGTCGCGGAGGTGGTTGAGGAAATCGACGCGGTTCTCATGCAGCAGCCAGGTGATGACGGGGGCCGTCAGGACCATGGCCACGCCGCACATCGCCACGGACCATGCAGGCAGGTAGCGCCCCAGCGGGTAAAGCAGCAGCCCGCAGCAGGCATAGGCGACGAGGATGTCGCCGTACCACAGGCAATAGGCGTGGACCAGCCCGATGAGCAGCAGGACGCCCATGCGGCGATAGTGGACGGCAGCGCTGGACATTCCTCGGGCCGCGACACGCTCGCCCTGCAGCAGGATTCCGGCACCGAACATGAGCGAGAAGAGGGTGATGAATTTCATGTCGGCGAGGATGTGCACGACGACGAAGACGAGGTAGTTGGCCGGCGAATCGCCGCCGCCTTTTGTCGGATTGATGTAGGCCTCCCCGATGAGGCCCATGGATTGGGTGTTCATCAGAAAGATGCCGAGGATGGCGATGCCCCGGAGAAGATCGAGCGAATCGATGCGTCGTCCGGCGGCCTCGAGGGAGGTTCGCTGGTATTCGAGAAGTTCCGGCATGGGGGGAATTCTCGGCGGGGGCGGAGACGTTGGCAA
>CALCHA010000226.1 GCA_937901265.1 uncultured Phycisphaerales bacterium | reverse complement strand
TAGCACGCCATTGACAGAAGGCAACCATTACCCGCCCCTTACCCCACACCTGTAGGGCCGGAGTTTGAATTCCCCACCCACGCGCCTTATCGTTCCCTCCATGAAATCGCCCACCATCCTGCTCCTCGCCCCGTTGCTTTTCACCGCCGCCTTGTCCGCCTGCGCCCATCACGCCCGGCGGACCCCCGATTTTTCCACCCGCGCTCCCACGCCCCGGCCCGCCCAAAAAGGCCTGCTCCAGCGCACTGGCGATGTCGCCTGGGACGTCGTTTCCGCCCCCGTGCGCCTCATCGCCCCGCACAAAAAGACCGCCTCCGCCAAAGAAGAACCCGATACCTACGAGCCCGCCGACGCAGTCATTCTCTACCCGCCCGGCTTCTCATCCGCCGCGTCCCCCGGCGATCCTCCCGTCGCCGCCAGCCAGCCTGCCCCCTGAACCCTCTCCCTCTTCCTCAAAGGAGTTCCGCATGGCCACCCCCTCCGACCCCTGGCAGCGTTTCAAATCCACCCTCTGCGAAGTGGCCGCCCTCGGCGGCGTGTCCCTCGACATCTCCCGCATGAACTTCCCCGACGGCTTCCTCGCCTCGATGGCCGGCCCGATGGAAAAAGCATTCACCGCGATGGACGCCATCGAAAAGGGGGCTATCGCCAATGCCGACGAACACCGCATGGTCGGCCACTACTGGCTTCGCGATCCTGGCCGTGCGCCCGATGCCGCGATCAAAAACGAGATCGAGACCACGGTCTCCCGCATCAAAACCTTCGCCGCAGAAATCCACTCCGGCAAGCACCGCGCGCAGGACGGCTCCCCTTTCACCTCCCTGCTCGTCATCGGCATCGGCGGCTCGGCGCTCGGGCCGGAGTTCATCGCCGACGCATTAACTTCCGCCGGCACCTCCGCCGCCGACAAAATGAGCGTCCATTTCTTCGACAATACCGATCCCGACGGCCTGGACCGCGCCCTCGCCCAGATCGACAACCTGGCCCGCACGCTCACAGTCGTCATCTCCAAATCCGGCGGCACCAAGGAAACCCGCAACGGAATGCTCGCCGCCCAGGCCGCCTATCAACGCGCCGGCAAGAACTTCGCCAGCCATGCAGTCGCCATCACCGGCGAGGGCAGCGAACTCTACAAGGTCGCCAAGTCCGGCGGCTGGCTCGAGATCTTCCCGATGTGGGACTGGGTCGGTGGGCGTACCTCCGAGCTCTCCGCCGTCGGATTGCTCCCCGCCGCCCTCCAGGGCATCGACATCGACGCCCTCCTCGCCGGAGCTCGTGACATGGACGCCGCCACGCGCCGCCATGATGTCCCGAAAAATCCCGCCGCCCTCATGGCCCTCATGTGGTATCACGCCGGCGGCGGCAAGGGCGCCAAAGACATGGTCGTCCTTCCCTACAAGGACCGCCTCCTCCTCTTCTCCCGCTACCTTCAGCAGCTCGTCATGGAATCCCTGGGCCAGGAAAAAGATCGCGCCGGCCAGGTCGTCCACCAGGGCATCGCCGTCTATGGCAACAAAGGATCCACCGACCAGCATGCCTACGTCCAGCAGCTCCGCGAAGGGGTCAACAATTTTTTCGTCACCTTCATCGAAGTCCTGAAAGATCGTGCCATGAACGCCCCCGGCACCACCGCCGCCCTCAAGGTCGAGGACGATGTGACCAGCGGCGATTACCTGCATGGTTTCTTCCAGGGCACCCGCCGCGCCCTCGCCGAAAATGGCCGCGAATCCATGACCATCACCGTCCAGGAAGTCTCCCCCGCCACGGTGGGGGGGCTCATCGCCCTCTTTGAACGCGCCGTCGGCCTCTATGCCGAACTCGTCAACATCAACGCCTATCACCAGCCCGGCGTCGAAGCCGGCAAAAAGGCTGCCACCGCGGTCATCGCCCTGCAGCACAAGGTCCTCGCCGCGCTGCGCTCCGGCAAGTCCGGCACCGCCGATCAACTCGCCGCCGCCCTCGGCGATCCCGCCCATGCCGAGACCCTCTTCCTCACCCTCCGCCATCTTGCCGCAAACCCCGAGAGCGGCGTCAAATCCACCGGCCACGGCGTCGCCACGTCCTTTTCCGCGTGAGTCTCCCCATCGGCTGAGCTGCCCGCCCGCCTGCCGTGCGGCCCCCCGTTTGCTTTGTTCCTCCGCGACCTTTTGTCGGTCTTTCGCATGGAGGATATGTCATGGCTCACACCGATTCCCCCCCGCGCCTTTCGGCGGCCGCACAGGAAGTCGCACCGGACGTCTACCGCCTTCCGACCGGCATCTCCAATATGTATTTTGTCGCCATCAAGGAGGACCACTACGTCCTCATCGACGCTGGCGAGACTGGCTACGGCGAGCGGATCCTGAAAGCCGCCGGTGAACTTTTCAACGGCCGCCCCCCACGCGCCATCCTTCTCACCCATGGCCACTTTGATCACGCCGGCGGTCTTCCCAAATTGCTCGAACACTGGCCCGCAGTCCCTGTGTACGCACACGCCCTCGAACTCCCTTATCTCAACGAAAGTCGCCGCTATCCCCCCG
>CALCHA010000225.1 GCA_937901265.1 uncultured Phycisphaerales bacterium | reverse complement strand
CTGAAGTTCTACAGCTCCGTCCGGGTCGACATCCGCCGCGTCAATGCAATCAAGGAGGGGGATGTCGCGATTGGCAACCATGTGCGGGCCAAGGTGGTCAAGAACAAGATTGCCCCCCCCTTCCGCGAGGCGGAATTCGACATTCTCTTTGAGTCGGGCATCAGCTACGAAGGCGACCTGCTGGACATGGGCGTTAACGAAAGCGTGATCGACAAGTCCGGCGCGTGGTTCAATTATGGTTCGGTCCGTCTGGGGCAGGGGCGCGAGCAGGCGCGGCATTTTCTGCGCGACAACCCGGAGGTGGGCAAGGAGATCCGCCACAAGGTCCTCGCCAAGAAGATGCCTCAGCCGGAGCCCGAAAAGGCGGAGGCCAAGGCCGACGTGAAGCCAGAAGGCAGGCCCGAGGCCAAGCCGGAGAAGGCGGACAAGACAGAGAAAGTGGAGCATCGCGCTGCGGGCAAGCCCGCCAAGTAAGCAGCAGATGATCAGGGCGATGCGCGTCGCGCATCGCCCTTTTTTTCACTTACCTGTTGCGCGCGGTTGTTGTCCCGCGTCGTTGACTGGCGGCGCTGCCGGTGCCGCGAACGCCCAGCAGATCGCGAGAAGGGCGACGGCGCGGGTGTTGTCCGGCTCGAAGCGCTCAAAGGGCCGCCGCGAAGTGGAGGAGGGGCCGCTGGTGGTCGGCGGGGAAGAGGGCGGGGCAGGTGGTGCGTCGATTTCGCGAAGGCCCAGGGCGTCAAGCACCTCACCGAAGGAGCGCGCCATGACGGCGCGGCGTTCGGCTGGAGCGGACTTCCACGCCGCGCGGACGCCCGCATACACGCGCGACGCATTCGCGAAAAGATACTGCTCGTCGCTGGCCATCACCGGAAATTTGATGCCGATGAGGTCGCGCGTAGCGGTGAGCGAGGCGGGGGTGACGGCCTGTACGGGGCGGCCGGCGGCGATCCACATGAACAGCAGCATCTCGGCGGCGGCGTCGGTATCGCCGTCCGTGAGGTGGGTGTGCACGGGTTCCCCGGCCAGCAGGGTGGGCAATACGCCGCGGACGGGTGACAGGATGGCGTTGCGGCGTTCAACCGCGGCTGCGAGGACCCCGGCCCACGACGAAGTGTCGCGGCCGGGCAGGTCGTGGGGACCAGTTCTGGGGACACCCAGCCGCGCGCCAGCCGCCACTAATGACGCCCGTTCGGACCCGCTGGCGCGACGGTAGTCACTTTCCATCGCCTGCCGCAGTTGCTCCTCCTCGGCCACGGTGAGGTGCATGGCTTGGGTCTGCTCCGCGGCGGCGGCGAGTTGGCGGAGGGCGCCGGCGGTGAGGGGGGGCTCACCGGGCAAGAGGACGGCGGCGTCGGCTTTTCGCTGATCGCGAATTTCCGCGGCGACCTGCGCGATGGAGGCAGCGGTGAAGAGGCCCCGGTCGGCCATCGGCCGATCGGTCTCGAGCCCGACGCTGTCGACGATCTGCTCAGCCGCGGCCATGCCCGCAGCGTCTTTTTCACTGGCCGCGGCCGCGAGGAGATAGGCATGACTTTTACCCAGAACAACGGTGAAATGGGCAACATAAACGTCGTCGCCGAGGGATGCACGGACGTCGGTCCGGACGGCGGGGCGGCCATGGAAAAGGATATCGCTGGAGGTGGTGGAAAGCGGGTGGAGGTCCTGGCGCAGGGCGGCCGTGCCGATCTTGGTAAGCGTCGCGGCGAGGGCGGGCAACTGGGCGGCGGTGAGGCGTCCACGGGAGGCGACGGAGAGGAGGTAGGCGCGGGCGATGGGGCCATCGCGAGGGAGCGAAACTTCCGTGCTGACGACGGGGGGCTCTTCTTCGCGGTGGAGCTGCCACCCGGCGGGCACCAGGAGCGCCAGATCGCCCTGGGGATCGACGTAGGGCACCGGTTCGGCGGCGCAGCCTATTCGCACGGCCGCGGCCAAGATCAGGATTACAAGAACTCGCCGCATCCGCTGCATCGTCGCTCCGCCATACGGGTCCCATGCTGCGGTCCGGTGGGCGGAATTGCAACTGCGCGTGGGGCGGGTCGTTACGGCCGTGGTACGGCCGTGCTACGCGGCTGCTGCGAGGCGTGCGACGGGGTCATGGGCACTTTGATACTTTTCCTACTCATCTGCACCACGAACCACCCCGGGCACTTGGGTTGGCGGGTTCCATACCGTTGTCCTGCGGGCTCCACGCTGGTAGGATTGTATGCATGAAATCGCGGACGCTAAACAATTGCCGATTTCCGTTGCGGCTGGTGGATCGGTGTGTGACGAGCAACCACTGGCACTTCGTGGTGCTGCCGCGGACGGAGGGGGAAAGGACGGACATTTTCCGGTGGCTGACGCACACGCAGGGGATGCGGTGGCGTGTGGCGCATCAGAGGGTGGGCTACGAGCATTTGTATCAGGGGCGTTTCAAGGCGTTTGCGTGTGGGGAGGGCCATGCGTTGCGGGCGGTGCGGCGGTATGGTGCAGCGGAACGCATTGACGGCGGGACTGATGAAGCGGGCAGAGGACAAGCCGAGAGGCGCTGGCGCGGCTGGGGG
>CALCHA010000224.1 GCA_937901265.1 uncultured Phycisphaerales bacterium | reverse complement strand
TCTGCACCTTCTGACCACTGACCCCTGACCCCTGACCACTCAACGTGCATGAAAATCATCGACCTCTCGCAACCTCTCTTCGACGGCTGTCCGAACTGCCCGGTCCATCCGCCGGTCAAAATCGACATCGTCGCCTCGCACGCCGCCGATGGCCCCGAGGGCTGGCACATGGAACACCTCTCCTTCGCCAGCCACACCGGCAGCCACGTCGACGCCCCCCTGCACAAACTCAAGGGCGGTGCCCCGATTGACGCCTTTCCCCTCGAAGCCTGGACCGGCCCCGCCCGAATCATCGACCTCCGCGGCATCGCCCCCAAAGGCCAGATGACCGCCGACCTCCTCGCCGCAAAACTCGGCGATACGCCCATCGCCGGCCACTGGATCCTCCTCGCCACCGGCTTCGGCGACAAACGCGAGAAGACGCAGCAATGGCTCCATGACGCGCCCGCACTCGCCCTCGACGCTGCCCGCTGGCTCGTCGAACACAACGCCAAAGGCGTCGGCATCGACCACTGGTCCATCGGCGACGCCGCCTGCCACGCCACCCTCCTCGCCCGGCCGGTGCTCATCGTCGAAGAACTCCACTTCCCCGAGGAAGCCTTTCGCCTGCACCAGCCCGTCGACTTTATGGCCCTGCCCATCAACCTCCGTGCACACAGCGGTGCTCCTTGCCGCCCCGTGCTCCTGATTCCCTGAAACACCCAGAGACCGCCCGCATGAAGACCATCACCCTCCAAAAACCCGGCCGCCTCCTCCTCGGCGATACCCCCTGGCCCACCGCGCCCGGCCCCGGCGAGGCGCTCGTCCGCGTCCACACCGTCGGCGTCTGCGGCACCGACACCCACGCCTTCGCCGGCAAACAGCCCTTCTTCACCTACCCCCGCGTCCTCGGCCACGAACTCGGCGTCGAGGTCCTCGAAATCGCCCCCGGGGAAGCGGGAAGTCCACACGCCCACGTCAAACCCGGCGACCGCTGCTCCGTCGAGCCCTACATCAACTGCCAACGCTGCATCGCCTGTCGCCGCGGCCGCGGAAACTGCTGCGTTCACATGCAGGTCCTCGGCGTCCACATCGACGGCGGCATGCGCGAGGCCTTCACCCTCCCCGCACGCAAGCTCCATCCGGCCAACGCCCTCACTTATGAGCAGATCGCCCTTGTCGAAACCCTCGCCATCGGCGCCCATGCCGTCGAACGCGCCCAGCTCGAAGAAGGTGAAACCGTCCTGGTCATCGGTGCCGGACCCATCGGCCTTTCCGTGATCCAGTTCGCCGCCGCCCGCGCCCGGGTCATCGTCATGGACGTCGCCGACACCCGCCTCGCCTTCTGCCGCGACAAACTCGCCATCCGCGACACCCTCAACGCCAACGACAACCCCCTCGAAAAACTCCGCGAACTCACCGCCGGCGATATGCCCACCGCCGTCTTCGACGCCACCGGCAATCCCGCATCCATGATGAATGCCCTTAAATACCTCGCCCACGGCGGCCGCCTCGTTTACGTCGGCCTCTTCCCGGGCGACTTCACCCTCAACGACCCCGAATTCCACCGCCGCGAAACCACCCTTCTGAGTTCACGAAATGCCCTTCCTGCCGACTTTTCCCGTATCATCCGCGCCATTGACGAAGGCCGCCTGAGCACCGACCATTGGATCACCCATCGCGCCACCGCTGACACCCTCGTCGAAACATTTCCCACGTGGACAGCCCCCAACAGCGGCGTGCTCAAGGCCATCATCGAGTTCTGAAATCCTGTTCTTCCCCGGGCCTCCGCCCGTGACCACCGGCAACTCTTACCAGGGGATATTCATGCGTCTGGCAGCTCTCCTCACCACCTGCACCCTCGCAGCGTCGCTCCTCGTCGGCTGCGGGGACAACGGCACCACCGGCGGCACCCCCACCACCGGCGCGGCCGCTGGACAAAACACCGCCAAAAAGCTCAAGATCGCCGTCATCCCCAAGGGCACCACCTCCCCCTACTGGAAGGCCGTCCACGCCGGGGCCCAGAAAGCCGCCGACGAACTCGCCGCCACCCAGCCTATCGAAATCATCTGGAAGGGCTCGCTCAAGGAAGACCAGTCCGCCGAGGAAATCTCCGTCGTCGAAGACATGTTCACCCTGCGCGTCGACGCCATCGTGCTCGCCCCCAACAACGCCGACGCCCTCGCCGGCGTCGTCGATGAAGCGGCCCAGAAAAAAATCCCCACCATCATCATTGACTCCGCCGTCAAGTCCGACAAATACACCTCCTTCGTCGCCACCGACAACAAAAAGGGCGGCTACATGGGCGGCAAAGAACTCGCCAAAGAACTCGGCGGCAAGGGCAAAATCATCATGCTCCGCTACCAGGAAGGCTCCGCCTCCACCGGCGAACGCGAGCAGGGCGCCATCGACGCCCTCAAGGAAAGCCCCGGCATCGAACTCACCAACATCAACAAGTATGGCGGTGCCACCCAGGACCAGTGCGTCAAAGCCGCCGAAAACCTGCTCGCCCCCTACAAAAATCCCGACGGCACCCTCTCCATCGACGGCATCTTCTGCCCCAACCTCACCACCACCTACGGCGTGCTCCTCGTCCTCCAGGACATGAAAATTGCCGGCAAAGTGAAGTTCGTCGGCTTCGATTCCAGCCCCGAACTCGTCGCCGGCCTCAAGGCCGACCAAATCAATGCCCTCGTCGTCCAGAATCCCATCAACATGGGCTATCTTGGGGTCAAAACCGCTGTCGACGCCATCAATGGCAAAAACCCGCCACGCAATGTCGACACCGGCGTCACCCTGGTCACCAGGGACAACATGAACTCCCCTGAAGCCCAGGAAGTCCTCGATCCCCCCGTCGCCAAGTACCTCAAAGAATAAGGCGCGGTTCCCATGCCCACGCCTCCGCGCCTTGAAATGCGCGATATCAAAAAGCGCTTCGGCGCCACCATCGCCCTCGACGGCGTCTCCCTCGCCGTCGCCCCGGGGGAGGTGCATGCCCTCGTCGGCCAGAATGGCGCGGGCAAGTCCACGCTCATGAAAACCCTCTCCGGGGCGCACCCCCCCGATTCCGGCGCCCTGTTCCTCGATGGCCAGCCCTATGCCCCGCGCAACCCCCTCGATGGCCGCCGCCGCGGCGTCGCCATGATCTACCAGGAACTCTCCCTCGCTCCGCATCTCTCCGTGGCCGAGAATGTGCTCCTGGGCATGGAACCGGGGACCCTGGGCTTCCTCCACTGGCGCGACATGAAACGCCGCGCCGCCGACGCCCTCGCCGCCCTCGGCCATGGCCACCTTAACCCCAGCCGCCCCGTCGCCGGCCTCTCCCCCGCCACCCAGCAGATCATCGAGATCGCCCGCGCCCTGGCCATCGGCTGCCGCGTCCTGGTCCTCGATGAGCCCACCAGCTCTCTCACCCAGACCGACGTCCTCGCCATGTTCGACGTCATCCGCCGCCTCAAGGCCCAGGGCAAAGCCATCATCTACATCTCCCACTTCCTCGAAGAAGTCCGCACCATCGCCGACCGCTTCACCGTCCTGCGCGATGGCAAGACCGTCGGCTCCGGCGATGCCCCCACCACCTCTCCTGAAAAAATCGTCGAGCTC
>CALCHA010000223.1 GCA_937901265.1 uncultured Phycisphaerales bacterium | reverse complement strand
TCCTGGTCGGCCAGGACCTCGGCTTCGTCGACGGCCTCTACTACAAGCCCGGCACCGCCATCCACGAAACCTGGTCGCCCGAGCTCTCCCGCTTCAATACCCTGGAAACCAAAGAGTGGGAACGCATCGTCCGCTCCAAAACCATCCTCCGCAAAATCCCCGACATCCACGGCCACCCCATGTACACCGAAGAACAATTCTTCGTTTACCTGCAGCAGTTCGAACGCGACTTCGCCGCCAGCCGCCACAGCGTCATCGACGCCACCGAAGGCGGCGCGAAAAAGCAGCACGTCACCGAACTTTCGCTGCGCGACGCGATTGACCGCTACTGCCAGCGTCCCCTGCCTCATCACCCATCGTTTCCCTGGAAGACGTGGACCTGCGACCGCTCCGAAGCCCTCACCCACGCGCTCGCCGCGCTCAGCCTCCGACGCACCTCCGCGCTCGACATGAAGGAGACCTGCGCCCAGACCCTGCCGCTGCTCCGCGAGATGATCGACGCGCAAACCGACGAATCGAAAATGCACCGCCTCTTCGTCGAAGTCGACCGCTTGCGCTCCCGCGTGGGCGCCGATCCGCAAACCTTTGAAATGGTCGTTCATCTCAACACCATCGGCGAGCTGCGGCGCTTCAACGCCGACCTCTCCGTCAAGGCCGCCGGCGGCGACTCCCTGGACCGCCAGAAGCGCCAGCTCCTGCGCGACATCGATTACGTCACCAACCTCGAGACCGGCGCCGACCGCCTCCTCGCCATCCTCGCAGACGCCATGGCCCGCCTGACCCGCCAGCATGACGCTCTTCACGCCGGCACCCCCTGGCCGCGCGAAATCGCCGGAGCCGTTGCATGAGCGACGCGACCCCCAAAATCATCGCCACCGTCGTGTGCGATTTCGAGCACACCGCCATTGGCACGCGCTCGCGTCTGGCCGATGATTTCCATGGCCAGCCCCTGATCGCCCGGGTGCTCGAACGCCTCCTCGCGGTGGGGGGGCTCAGTGAGCTCGCCCTGCTGATCCCGCCCGATCAAGCCGCCCGCGCGGCAGGCCTGCTTCCCCCACACCCGCGCGTCCACCGCTTCGATCTCACGCGGCGGCCGGAGGCCATCTCCGCGCGCATCCGCCGCGCCCGCCCCTGGAATCTCTGTTCCTGGCGCGGCGGTGCCGGCCAGTTCACCACCTTCGACGAGGAATACCACCCCGCCGCCATCGCCCACGCCGCGAAATCCCTCGCTGCCGACCACCTCCTCGCCATCCACTCCCACTCCCTCTTTCTTGATGTCGCGCTCACCGAAGCCCTCCTGCACCACCACCTCCACAAAAACCACGAGATGCGCATCACCTACACCCCCGCCGCCCCCGGCCTCACCGGCCTCGTCCTCCGCGCCGACATCGCCCTGGAGATGGGCGAAAAAAACGTACTCCCCTGGCAGCTGCTCGCCTACGATCCCGCTGCCCCGCAGTTCGATACGCTGATCCGTGACGCCTGCATGCAGGTCGACCCCGCGTTGAGCAAAATCCCCAACCGCTTCCTCGTCGACACCGACCGCACCGTCGCACTCGCCACCGCGCTGGTGCAGCAGCCGGAGCTCTCTTCCGCCGCCCTCGCCCTGGTCGCCGCCCGCGCCGTCGCTCCCGGCATCACGGATTTTTCCCGCGCCTGCCCCTTCCCGCGCGAAATCGAAATCGAACTCACGGGCAAACGTCTCACCACCCCGCCCGGCAGTGTGCCGCTCCTTCTTCGCGAAGCCCGTGGCGCCCTCGACGCCGCCCACTGGACCCGCTGGCTCGCCGCCCAAAGCCTGGCCGACGATCTCCTGCTCACGTTCGCCGGCGACGGCGACCCGCTGCTTTATCCGGACCTCCTCGACGTCCTGCGCGCTGCCCGCACCGCCGGCGCCAACAACATCTGCCTGCAGACCGATCTCCTCTCCGACCTCGCCCCCCTCCGCGCCGCCCTGCAGGAAAATCTGATCGACGTCCTCTCTCTCACCACCTATGGCCACTCCGCTGCCGTGTACAACCACGTCTCTCATACCACGCTCCACGCCACGCTGACCGACAACCTGCAAACACTCGCCGCCACCGCCCGCGCGATGGCCAACCCCCCGCTGATCGTCCCGCGACTGCTCAAGGTCCGCGAGACTATCCCGGAGCTCGAACCCTTCTTCGACACCTGGATTTCCCAGGCTGGATGGGCCGTCATTGATTCCCCCACCACCCGCGCCGGCACGCTCCCGCCGACCGCCGTCGTGGACATGGCCCCGCCCAGACGCCGCCCCTGCCGCCGCCTCTGGGACCGCCTCGTCATCCGCGCCAACGGCACCGCCGTCGCCTGCGACCAGGACCCGCTCGACCGCCTTGCGCTTGGCCACATTGAATCCGACTCCCTCGCTCAAATGTGGTCCGGCCACGCCGCCACCACCCTCCGCGCCCAGCACGCCAACGCCGCCTACCCGGACCCCTGCACCGCCTGCACGGAGTGGCACCGCGCATGAACCTCGAAACGCTTGAAGTCCTCGCCGTCGTCATGGCGCGCGCCGGCTCCGTGGGCCTGCCCAACAAATCCCTGCGCCCCCTCCTCGGCAAGCCTGTCATCACCTATACGCTCAGTCATGTCCGCGAGTCCACCCTCATCTCCCGCGCCGTCGTCAGCAGCGACTCCCCCGAAATCCTCGCCGTGGCAAAGGCCGAAGGTTTTGAAACGCTGACTCGTCCCCCCGAGCTCGCCACCAGCACCAGCGCCACCGGCCC
>CALCHA010000222.1 GCA_937901265.1 uncultured Phycisphaerales bacterium | reverse complement strand
TCGACTACGACCGAGAAACCCTACAATTTATAACACTTATTGGTTGGTCAGTGCTAAGTGGCGCCGAACCGCAGGGACGTCGCCTGCAGCCGCGCATCCAGCGGCACGTTCACGAGGTTCGACAGGTGCGGGCTCGTGGGCGCCCCCTGCGGCAGGCCCCCCTGATGGGTCGTCAGCCGCGCCAGCAGCCCCGCCGCGGCACCATCCCACCCGATGCCCAGGAAGTAAGCCAGGATCCGCTCCGCCGTCGTCGTGGGGAAGAAATCGCGGATGTCCATCCGCAACACCACCGCCTTGCCCACGTGCGGTTTTCCATTGCTGACGATGGACCGCCCCTTGCGAAACCCGTGCACCGCCTCGTGCGGGTCCAGCCTGCCAAGCACGCGGCGCAACAATTTTCGCTGCACCGCCTTCAACCCCTCCGAGGGGACATGCAACACCCGCTCGCCGCCGGAACGCTTGGGCAGCCGCACCTCGCGATATGCCGGGACCACCGCCCCCAGTTCCTCCGCGGCGATACCCACGCGCCTGGCCAGCTCTTGCAGGCCCCGGGTGCCCTGCGGCGGGTCCGCCGCCGCGCCGCCGAAAAGCTTGCTGAACCACCCCATGCCGACACCCCTTGAGGCCAAAGAAAAAGACGCGGCAGAACCGCGCCTCGCGCCTTGCGTCAGATTGCGAATCTGACCACTGATTCTCAATGCAACTTGTGTGTTCCGGCTGACGAAACATCAGCCTGAGTCCTGCATTTGGACTCCGCCAAGGCGACCGGCGAATCATCGCCCCGCCCCGGTGCCGACGCAAGGAAATTCTCATCCGCGAAGCAAATGCGAGAAGCTCCCCGGCATCGGCGAGTCGTAAGCCACGCGCTTGCCGCTGCCCGGGTGCTTGAAGGTGAGATGCGCCGCATGCAGCGCCAACCGCGAAAACTCCGGCCCCTTCGTCCCCAGCCCGTAGGCCGGATCCCCCAGCACCGGGTGCCCCATCGCCAGCATCTGCAGCCGAATCTGATGCTTCCGACCCGTGAACAGTGTGCAACGCACATGCGCCACGCCCGCAGGCCCAATCTTCGGTGCCTCCTGAAGCACCTCGTAGTCCAGGATCGCCAGCTTGCCCTTTTTGCTGTCCTTGGTCACGCTCACCACGCCGGTCAGCGGGTCTTCGACCAGCAGATGTTCCAGCCGGCCACTTTTTTTCCTGGGCACGCCCTTGACGATCATTTCATAGCGGCGGGTGATGGTGTGTTCGAAAAACTGTTCCTTGAGCAGGCGAAACGCCCCCCAGTTGCGGGCAAACAGCAGCAGCCCCGAAGCGTCCCTGTCGAGGCGATGCACCAGGTGGATCTGGTTCTTCTGGTTCTGCTTCTGAAAATAGGCCGTCAGCACCTTGAGCACCGTCGGCCGCTTTTCCTGGGCGTCGGTGGCGGAGAGCATCCCGGAGGGTTTGTCGACGAGCACGACATCGGAATCCATGTGCACCAGTTTGAGCCCGTGGGTGAAAGTGATTTTGCGTGAGGTGGCCACCTCGCGGTCCCCGACCTCCAACCGGTCCTTCTTTCCGATGACCATCTTCAGCGACAGCGCGGGGCGGCCATTGACCAGCACGCGTTTGCCCGCCACCATTTCGCGCAGCGTCGTTTGTTTGGCCTGGGGATGCAGCTCCCGCAGACGTTGAAGAAGGGTCACCACCGCCGGCGTTTTATGCTCACTCATAGGTGAATGATAATCCACGCGGGCCCTCCTTGCGCGTTACCGGGCCATCTTCCCGGACGCAGCCCCCCTGGCGCTTATGCCGGCGCTCCGCCTCGCCGATGCAAGGCAGACCTGCAGCCCTGCGAGACACCCGTGATTCTCACCCCTGCCATCCCTACTCCGTGCGACGCCGCACCCCTTGGCCGCTTTGGCCGTCTGCTCATCCAGGCACGGACCGCCTTCGAGCAGCTGCGCCACGACACCCCCTCCGGCGGCCGCCCCGACAGCGAACTGCTGCGCCGTTTTGGCAGCGTCGTGTGGGCAGCGCTGATCGAAGTGTGCAACCCCGCGAGTGATCCGGACGCCCGCGTCCTGCTCGTGTATGGCGTCGACCCACGGTACGTCGACGACCGCGGTGCACTCCTCGCTGTCGCCCGCCGGGTCAGCGATCTCAGAAAAGCCGGCAGCAGCGATCCGCGGACGCAGACGCTGCTCCAGATGCTCCGCCGCCCGTGGATGCCGGGGCGCTGCGTCTCGCTGTCCCTCGATCTTGTCGAGGGCTGCGAGGTTTACGTCGCCACGGCCTCCTGGCGGCGCAGCGGCCTGCCCGGCAAGCGGCTGGCCGACGAGGTGCTGCCGGTCGTGGTGATGCCCGAAGCCACTGCGGCCGTCGGGGTTCTGCCGATCCTCTGCTGGCCGCCGGAACTTGCCGCCGAATGGCTCTCCGCGGGCAGGGCGGAGACCGGTGGCGTGGACGAGGGGCTTTGAGGGGGATTCGAAGGTCCGACAGCCCGGCACCATGGTATTGCCCGCCCCCGCCTACGCTCCCTGTCGAGGCAGACGTGCCCCTGCTGCAAGAGCGGCTGCGGCTTGGAGATGACCGCGGAACTCCTCAGCCCGGCCAGCGAAGCGCTCGAGGGCCTCACTTCGCCTCTTCCTTCTTCATGATGAAGAGGTAGTTGAACCCGCGCAGGAAGAAGTTGCCCTCCACCGCCGCCGCATGCCAGTTGCCGCGTTTGAGGGTGCGGTTGTGCCGGACGACCGAGACGATGTCCACGGGCTTGAACTTCTGCCGCAGGAGGGCAAAGAGCTCGAAGCCGATGGGCATGAAGGGCTTTCCTTTGCGGAAGCTGTCCGAGACGTAGAGCGCCATGTAGCGGCGATCCTTAAGCACGCGGTGCAGTTCGTCGATGACTTTCGCCATCGCGTCGTAGTAGCTTTTTCCCTGATTCTCGCCGCCGGCGTCGAGCTTGCCAATACAGCGTGGATCGTCGGAATAATCCACGTGCGTCGAATAGGGCGGATCGACAAAGGCGAAATCGACGGAGCCGGATTCGAGGGGAATTTTTCGGGCGTCGGCGGGTTGGATGTCGGGCCGGGAGGGCGCGAGGTCGAAGCCGAGCGGCGTGCGCCCCAGTTCCTGCGCCACGTCGATCGTCGTGCCCGATCCGCACATGGGATCGAGGATGACATCCTTCTCACGGGTGTAGCGTGTCAGCAGCTGCCAGAGTACCCACGCCGGCGTCGCCCCGACGTACTCTTTGTCGCCGTGGCGCTCGCGGCCATAGTCCTGCGAGGGATACTCCCACAACGTCGTGGTCAACAGCTGCAGCTCTGGTTTTTTCATTCGATCACTGCACCGGGTTGCGCAAGAGCGCGATGAATCCCGCCTCCTCAAAGTGATGATCCGTGGTCGCCGCCTCATAGACGCCCCGATCCCGCATCACCAGAAACGAGATGCAATCCGCGAGCGACCACTGCTTGTCCCGCCGCTTCTCAAAGAGCTCGATGGCCCGCTGCTGCAGCGTCGCATCGACATGCACCATCTCCGCCTCTGCAGCCCGCACAATCTCCAGGACCACCCGCAAGAGGCCCCGGTAAGCCACCCCCGAAAAGGCCGCCCCAAGCTCCTGGATGATCGCACTGGTCACCAGCATTGGACGCGGCATCCCCGCCGAAAACGCCGATGCCGCTGCATGAAAATCGTCGTCCCGATCCAATAGCGCAACGAAATACGAGGTGTCCGCAAAAATCGCATTCACGCGTTCGGTTCTCTCTTCTTGGCCCCATACAAATAGTGATCGTGATTCACCGACGCGTCGTGGTGCCCGCTATTCATCCGCCCCGCCAGCTTCGCCAGTTGCTGCCACGCGCTTTTCGGTTGCGAATCGCTCGCCACATCCCGCGGCGACGCCCCTGCTGGCGTGTGCTCATCGAGAACCCCCACGCTCACCTCTACCCGCGCGCCCTCCGGCAGAACCGGCGCGCCCTCCAACTCCACCCTCCCATCCCGGATCGTTCCGCGATACACCATGGCCAGCCTCCAGCAACCGCCCCATCGTACCATTCCGACCCTCACTTGTAATTGTCGAACTGGATCGCGACCTCCGGCGGGTTGGCTCGCAGGGCCGTCTGCACGGTCTGCAGGTCGTCGAGTTTGGCACCCACGACGCGGAGGGCCTCGCCCTGAATTTGCACCCGGACCTTGACGCCCAGCGCCGCGATCTGCTTCTGTAACGCCTTGGCGGTCTCGCGATCGATGCCGTTCTTGAGCTTGATCTTCTGGCGGACCGTTTTGTGGGTGGCGGCTTCGATCTTCTGGCGATCCAGGGATTTGGCGTCGACGCCGCGCTTGACCATCTTGGTGATCAGCACCTGGATCACCGCTTCCAGCTGGATGTCATTGTCGGCGAGGAGGGTGATGAGCTTGTCCTTGGTGTTCAACGGCTCGATAGCCGCGGCGGTGCCGCGGAAGTCGAAGCGCTGGACGATTTCTTTTTGTGCCTGAACGATGGCGTTGTGCAGCTCGTTCAGGTCCACTTCCGACACGATGTCAAACGAATGGTCCGCGGCCATGGGGGTGTTCCTTTAATGCAGCCGCCGATCGTCCGCGAATTGCTGCGGCGAGCGTTTCAACAGCTTGAAATAGCGAATCAGCGGCCCGACGATCACGGCGGCGACAAAGACCCACACGATGAGCAGCAGGAAGGTGGAGACCCACGCGGTCTGCGTCGGTATGGCCACGGCGGCTGCTGCCGGGAGGGTTTGCGCCATCGGTAAAATCGCTGCCATCTGCGGCATGATAAGACCCGTTCCCCGGAGGGTCCAGAGGGGCGGCATCGGGGTGACGGGCCGCGGCGGTGGGGTTACACTTCGTGAACCGGCACGGTGGATATGGCGCGCGTGTGAGCGTTCGCGCAGTGCCTCCCTGCCGACGCCCCCACACCGACGGACGTTTGTTTTCTTTCGCCTGGAGCGCCTCATGCCGACCGTCACCCTTCCCCGCGTCGCCCGCCTCGCCTCCTCCCTGCTGGCCGCCGCGACGATCGCCGCCTGCTCAACCCAATCCACGCCCTCTGCCACCGCCGCGGCGCCTCGTGGCATCACGGTGATCAAGCCCCAGCCGCTGGGATCGGACGCTCTGGCCTGGCCCGTGCTCACGGAGACCAACAAGCCCTGGACGCGCTGGTGGTGGATGGGTTCGGCTGTGGACAAGGCGGACATCACCCGGCAGCTCGAATTGTTTCACAACGCCAACGAGGGAGGCGTGGAGATCTGCCCCATCTACGGCGTCCAGGGCAATGAAGCCAACGAAATTCCGTTCCTTTCCCCGAAGTGGGTCGACATGCTGGCCCACACCACCACCGAGGGCAAACGCATCGGCATTGGCGTCGACATGACGACGGGCACCGGATGGCCCTTCGGAGGGCCCTTCGTGTCGGCCGCCGACGCTTCGTCGTCGGTGCAGATGCGGCGATATGACGTGGTTCCGGGGGGCCAGGTCACGGGCGAGTTGCCCAAGGGCAAGGTGCAGTTCGTCGGGGTGCAGGGATCTGATGGGAAAATGAGCGACATCACCAACACGCTGGTGGAGGGGAAGATCACCTGGACCGCCCCCGCGTCGGGCTCCTTTAAGGTGTATGTGCTGGCGCAGACCGACGCCATCCAGAAAGTGAAGCGCTCGGCCCCCGGCGGCGAAGGCAACGTGCTGGATCCCTACTCCCCGCAGGCCATGAAAGACTACCTGGGGGTCTTCGACAAGGCCTTCGCTGCCGCCGGTTTTACCGCACCGCGGCCGCGCTCGGAGTTCCACGATTCGTTCGAGTATTACGGCGCCAACTGGACCGATGACTTCCTGGCCCAGTTCCAGAACCGTCGTGGGTATGACCTGCGACCCTACATCCCGGCGCTGATGGGCGAAGGCGATCCCGACACCAGCGCCCGGGTGAAGTGCGACTACCGGGAAACCATTGCCGACCTGCATCTTGCCTACATGAAGGCCTGGGTCGACTGGGCGCACGCCCATGGTGAGCTGACGCGTAACCAGGCCCATGGCAGCCCGGCGAACATTCTCGATGCCTACGCGGTCTCCGACATTCCCGAGTGCGAGATCTTCCACCTCTACGACGAATCGAATATCCCCTTCCTGAAGCTGGCCAATTCGGCGGCTCACGTCACCGGAAAGCGGCTTGCCAGCTCCGAATCGTTCACCTGGCTGGGCGATCACTTCAACGTGTCGCTGGCGGATGTGAAGGCCCCCACCGATTTTCTGTTTGTCACCGGCGTGAACCACATTTTCTTCCACGGCACGCCCTACTCGCCCGCCTCCGCCCCGTGGCCGGGATACAACTTTTACGCGTCGGTTAACTTTGGCCCCAACGGCGGAATGTTCCACGACATCGGCGCGATGAATGCCTACATCGCGCGCTGCCAGTCGATTCTCCAGGCCAACAAGCCGGGCAACGATGTGCTGTTGTACATGCCCTTTTACGAGGTCTGGCAGCACAAGCTCACGGCCACGGAGATCGGAAGCGGGCAGCCGCTGGAGTCGATCAAGCAGGACCTGATGTACCAGTTCACCACCCCGGGCGACTGGATGAAGCCGTTCCCTTTCTACACCACGGCGACCGACCTGTTCAAAAAGGGTTACAGCTACGATGAGGTCTCCGACGCGCTGCTGACCGATGCCCGCGCCAGCAGCGAGGGGATCTCGCTGGGGGGCAACCTGTACAAGACGATTTTGATTCCCGAGACGCCGGTCCTCCCCGTGGCCACGCTGCAGAAGCTGGCCGACCTGGCCAAGGGCGGCGCGCGGATCATTTTCCTCGGCAAGGTTCCCACGGATGTCCCGGGCCTGCATAACCTCGACGCCCGCCGCAGCCAGCTTGCGGCCCTGGGCACCTCGCTGGAAGGTCACATGGTTGCCGGCGATGAATCGCACCTCGACGCCCTGCTGACGCAGGCGGGCGTGCGGCGGGAAGCGATGATCGACCAGGGCATCCGCTTCACGCGCCGTTTCCGTCCGGATGGCGTTGATTACTTTGTGGTCAACAAGGGCGAGCAGGCCATCGACGGCTGGGTGCCGCTGGCCACGCCGGCCACCGGCGCGGTGATTCTCGATCCCATGATGTCGGACGAAGTGGGCACCGCGGCCCTGCGACAGAATCAGGGCCACGCCGAGGTTTATCTGCAGCTGCAGGTGGGCGAGTCGCGCATCCTGCGGACCACCACCGACCGCGCCCCCGACGGCGAGAAATGGTCCTATGTCGAGGCGGCGGGGCCGGCACTGCCGGTGACCACGAACTGGTCCGTGCACTTCACGGAAAAGACCGATGCCTCCGAGCAGCTGCCGCCCGATTTTTCGACCGCCGAACTGGGCGATTTCGCCACCCGCGGAGTGCCCTACAACAACTTCGCGGGAACGGCCGTCTATAGCGCCACGATCACCGCCCCGGCCACGGTTTCCAGCGACTATTATCTGGATTTGGGGAAAGTGGGTGATTCGGCACGCGTCTCGGTGAACGGGCATGACCTGGGCACGCTGTGGGCGGCGCCCTTCCGCGTGCGGGTGGGCAAAGCGCTGCACCCGGGCATCAACAACCTGAAGATCGAGGTGACCAACATCGCCGCGAACCGCATTGCGGACTTCGATCGCCGCGGCGTGGTCTGGAAGATTTTCAAGGACATCAACGTGCAGAACATCAAACCGGGCACCCGCGGAGATTACGTGCCGATGAATGGAGCGACTTATCCTGAACGCCCGGCCGGTCTGCTGGGGCCGGTGATGTTGCAGCCGCTTTCCCGCAAGACGCCGGCATAACCCACTTCGTAGATCCACCAGATGAACAGGCCTTGCAACGGCAGCCGCGCGTAGAGCACCCAGGCGGGAAGGTGCAGGTCGGCAAAATGGTCCGGGTGGAGAGCCATGTAGACGTTGGCCGGAAAAACCGCGACCAGCAGGGCAATCAGTCCCCCTGCCGCCCAGCGACGCAGCGGGCGGATCAGCAGCCCCGCGCCGCCGGCCATTTCGGCGATACCGGAGATCACGACCAGCGCCGCCGGCGAAGGCAGCTGTGGCGGAAGAAGCCGCGCGTAGAAGGCCATTGAGCGAAAGTGGGTCGCGCCCGCGGCGAGAAACCCCACTACAGCCGCCCAGCGCAGCACCTGCCGCCATCAATCTGCACCACACGTCACGTAGGCCTCCGGTCACCTTGGTAGCTCGCTAGTTTTTCCGCATCGGGCAGCCACGCCCGGAGCGTGACCACCATCGCGGGT
>CALCHA010000221.1 GCA_937901265.1 uncultured Phycisphaerales bacterium | reverse complement strand
AGGCACAGGGGGGCGATAATCAGGCCGCCCGCATCGGGGAAAAAAATGAAAAGACCGGCGAGGACAAGGAAAACAACAAGGGCGAAGAAGAGGTGGGAGGCGGGTCCGGCGGCGGAAATAAGAGCGTCAGAGCGCGCGGTCGAGGGGGTGGGAAAGGCATAGTGGGCGCAGTACCCGCGGCCGCCCCAGCCCGCGAAGTGAATGCGCGTGGAGCCGACGCGGAGCGTGTAAATGGGAAGGTCGCCGCCGATTGAGATTTCCGGGACTTTGTGCCGGAGAACCAGCGCGACCAGCGCGTGGGCGGCTTCGTGGAGCGGCACGACGGTGAGGCAGAAGACCGAAACGGCTGCCAGCAGGTCGAGGAGCATCAGCAGGGGCGAGTTGCCGAAGAAGCAAAGGACGAACAAAAACAGCGGGATCGGCAGCAGAAACGCCAGGAGAAGATGCCCTTCGGTGCGGCGGCTGCGATCATCGTTGCAGTTGATGCAGAGGTGGTAGGGCGCGCGGAGGAAGGCCGTGCGGTCCGCGAGGAGCAACGCCGCGGGCGTGGGTTGGCGGCAGCGATCACAGGGCTGAAGGACGCATGGGTCGGGCATGAGGAGCAGTGTAACGGGGCTCGCCTGTGAGTAGGAAGGGGCGTTGGGGGGGCATGGCCGTGAGGCGCGCGGCGGAATGCCAAATGCCAAATGACAAATGACAAATGGGGGTGCTCGTGGGATGATGGGGGCAAGGAGGTGTGGTATGCGGAAGGTGCTTTGGGCAGTGGTGGCGGCGGGCGTGTTGGCGGCGGTGTCGAACGGGTGGGCGAAGTTCGCTACCGGTACGGAGAAGGTCCCTGTCGATCGGGTGGTCAAGAATGTGCAAGCGATCATTCGGGACAAGCCGGAGGATGCGCAGGGGTATTACGTATTGGCACGCGTGCATGCGATGGCGTGGGCCTATGGGGCGGAGTTGAATCTGGTGACGGTGAACGAGGGGGAGTTGCGGAAGTTCGGGCCGTACGATTCGGTGGAGGTGCGGGCGGCGGCGGGGAAGCAGGCGACGGCGGAGGACTATGCGCACCTCGCCAAGGCGATTGAGAATTACCGCGAGGCGGTGAAGCGGGCGCCGGGGGAGGCGATTTATCAGTTGGGCCTGGCGTGGGTGCTGCAGGAGGCGGGGCGTGCGGGCAAAGACTTGCCGGGGGATTTTCTCAGCGGCGGCAAGGCCCTCACGGCCGAGGCAAAGGCGTCGTATGTGCAGGCGGTGAAGGACCTCGCGGATGCCGATGCGAAGGTGCGTGAGGCGGCGACCAAGAAGCTGGTGGACGGGATGCCGGGGGCGGTGGCGGTGCTCCGGGAGGTAAGGACCGAGGATCCGGAAGTGGCGGCGCGGGTGGATGCGGTGATGAAGGGGTACTGGGATCTGCAGGCGCTGGAGCACTATCGGGCGGCCTATGCGGCGGCGAAGGAAAAGGATCTGGCCGCGAAGGGGGGACTGGAGCGGGCGGATTGGCAGGTGAGCCGGGAGGCGGGGGAGGCGATCGAGGAAATCGTGCGGGCGCATCCCGCGGCGGCGAAGCCCGGCGAGGAGGCGGAGATCGCCGAGACGCTGACGGCGTTGAAAAGCAAGCCGCTGGCGGTCACGCCGATCGTGCTGGGCATGCAGGGGGAGATGACGATCGGGGCGCTCGAGGCGCCGGGCAAGCGCGTGACGTTCGATGTGGCGGGCGACGGCGTGCAGCGGCAGTGGACGTGGGTGAAGGCGGGGACGGCGCTCTTGGTGTGGGATCCCTCCGGCACGGGCCAGATCACCAGCGGGCGGCAGTTGTTCGGCGCGCGCACGTGGTGGGTGTTTGAGCGCGATGGCTATGCGGCGCTGGCGCTGCTCGATGACAATGGGGATGGCACGCTCACCGGCGCGGAGCTGGCGGGGATTCGGGTGTGGGTGGATGCGGATGGCGATGGCATCTGCGAGGCGGGCGAGGTGAAGGATTTGCGCGATGTGGGCATCGTCGGGATCGGCGTGCGCGGCGTGAAAGGGGGCGACGGGGTACTGGCCGGCCAGGTGCATTTTGCTGACGGGCGCAGCGGGCGGACCTTCGATTGGATTGCCGAGAGCGGTTCGGAGGCGGAGAAGCGTTGAGGGGGGAGGCAGGGCAGATCAGTCGGTGGGATCTGATCCGCGTCGCCGCTTGCCCAGCGCACAGGCGAAGAGCTTCCACGCATGGAGGGAGGTCGGGCGCAGGCGCACCGCCTTGGCGCCATAGACGACCGCGGTGCGTCGGTGCCCCACCATGAAGGCGCACCAGCCGGTGGAGAGGGTGTAGTCGAGGCGGCTCTGGCGGTCGCGACTGGGGCGCCAATGGGTTTCCATCTCGAAATTGCCTTGGATTTTACGCCGGGTCCACGCCTGGCGGCATCCCTCGCGCATGGCCTCCATTTGCACGTCCGCGCGGGTGGAGCTGATCGAGCGGTGGTGCTGGCGATACTGGATCAGGGGCTCGGGCAAATTGTGCAGCTCGCCCACTTCGGCGAGGCGCAGCCAGAGGTCGAGGTCCTGCCCCGCGGGGAACGCCGGGTTGTACCCGCCGACGCGCAGGGCGACTTCGCGGCGGAAGGTGGCGACGGGATGGGGAATGGACGTGTGCCCCATGAGGTGCTGGCTGTCGATCTCGGCATGGGTGACCGGCGGCCGCAGGGTCCAGAGGGGGCGTCCCGCTCCGTCGATGAGGTTGACATAGCCGCCGACGAGGACGCAGGAGGGGTGGCCCTGGAGGTAGGCGACCTGCGCTTGCAGGCGGTGGGGGAGGCAGACGTCATCGGCGTCGAAGCGGGCGATGTAAGTGCCCCGGGCGGCGGCGAGCCCCTCGTTGAGCGACGCCACGAAGCCGCGATTTTCGCGATCGATCACGCGTACGCGCGGATCCCGCTGGGCCGCCTCATGCAGCAGCGCGGCGGAGCCGTCGGCGGAGCCATCGTTGACGATCAAAAATTCAAAATCACGAAAGGTTTGGGCGAGGACGGAGTCGACGGCGGCGCGCAGGTAGGGCATGCCATTAAAAACAGCCATGAGGACGGTGACAGCCGGTGCGGAACTGGCGGCGGGGTAGGACATCCGTACATCTACGCGAACGGTCCGAGGATGGATGGGTCGAGGATGGCCGGGGGCTTCACAGGGCACAGGGCTCCCGCGCCGCGGGGACGCATCGTGCATGCCAGGAGCTTCCACGCGGGGGCGTGCAGCGGCGAGCGGCAAAGCGCTTTGGCGGCGAAGGCGAGCGCCGTTTTGCGGTGCTGGTGGAGCAGCGCGGACCATCCCTGGTCCAGCTCGAAGGCGATTCGTGCCGCCCGGGAATGGGCCGGCCGCCAGGGAACGGTCGCCAGCGGCTGCGGGGGCAGTCCCCGGCGTTGCCAGGCCAGCTCGCAGGAGTTCCGGACGGCGGCCAGTTGCCGCAGGTGTTGCTGGGAGCTGACGGAGCCCTCATGAACGCGATAACGGAAACAGACACAGGGCAGGGTCGCCAGCCGCTGCCGATCGGCGATTCGCAGCCAGAGGTCGAGATCCTCGGCAAGCTCCGAAGCCGCACGATACCCGCCGGCGGCCCGAGCGGCGTCGGCCCGATAAATCGACGTCGCATGGCTGACGGCCGTCACCCCCGACAGGTGCAGGCGGTCGATGGCGGCATGATCCGTGGGGGCGGTGAAGGTGCGGATCGGGCGGCCGCGGGCATCCATGGTTTCCAGCCATCCGCCGACCACGGCGATGTGCGGGTGACGCTGGAGGAAGTCGATTTGCGCGGCGAAGCGATGCGGCAGGGAGAGGTCGTCCTGATCCATGTTGGCGATGAGCGGGGCAGCCGCTTCCACGAGGCCGCGGTTGCGCATGGAGCAAATGCCTTCGTGGGCAACCGTGATGATGCGTATGCGTCCGTCCATGGCGGCGAAACGCCGCAGGATCGCTGGCGTGCGGTCCGTCGAGCCATCATCAATGATGAGAAATTCGAAGTCGCGAAAGGTCTGGTCGAGAATGGAGCGGATCGCCGCGCCGATGTAGCGCGGGCAGTTATAGGCCCCCATGACAACGGAAAGGGCAGGCGCAGCCATGGTCAACTCCGGGCAGCGGAGGTCAACAAGTGTGAATATCGTATCGGACCAACCCAGCTCTTGCTTGCTTTAATTCGGTCCCCGGTCCCCTTGCCGGCCGTTGGCCCCGTGCCGCTTACCCCTGATTGCGGCCGGTCGAGGTAGCAGTTCCGACTTCGGCGGCAACTTTGTCGTGGTGCCCGCGTTGAAAGCAGGTGCGGTCCTGGCGGTATTCCCAGGGCGTAGACCCCTAGGGATGATCGATTGACGATGATGGTGGATGACCAAGGGAAGCGGGAAGTGGCGGAGGGGGACCAGGCCGCGGTGTGGGAGGGGCTGACGGGCGAGGCGCGAAAACCGCGTCTGCGGGCGCTGGGGACGTGGGTGGTCCAGACCGGCTTCTGGCGGTGGCGGTGGGTGGAGGGGGCGCTGCTGTTGACGCTCCTTGGGCTCCTGTTTTACGACCGCTGGCGGTTGTGCACCGAGTTCCTCTTCAAGTGGACCGACGAAGATCAGGCCATCATGTGGTACGGGGCCTACGAACTTATGCATGGGCGGCTGCACGAGCCCTGTTTCTTCGGCCAGGCCTACAACAGTTGCCTGGAGGGGTGGCTGGCGATTCCGATGCTCTGGGGCGGCGTCCGCTACGCGGTGGCCGTGCCGCTGGTGACGGTGATTCTCGGCCTGCTGCCATTTTTGTTGTTGGCGTATTCCGGGTGGCGGCGGCGGCAGGCGGTGGTGGCGGGCGTGGCGCTGGCGGTGCCGCTGCTGCTGCCGACGCGCTATGCGATGATGACCGGGATGCCGCGGGGGTTTGTGACCGGCATCGCGGTGGGGGCGATCGCGGCGGTGCTGCTGCTGCCACCGGCGGTGCGTGTGCGGTCGATGTGGTGGCAGCGGGTGATCGCGCGCGGCTGGGGGGCGCTGTGGCGTCGGGGAAAGACCGCTGCGCCGGTGGCCACCCCCGTACCCGCCCTCGCCGGGCGTCCCTCGATGGAAATACCGCCCTCCGGGGAGCCCGCAGTCCTCCCGCCGCCGCGGCTGATGCTGCGTCGTTCCTGGCCCAAGTCCCGCTATTTCCTCGCGGCATTTTTGGCGCTGGTGGCGGTGCAGCTCAACCCCAACGTGCTCATCCTCCTCGTTCCCGTCGGTTTGTACGCGCTGCTGTCGAGTTTCCTCGAGTGGCGCTTCTGGGTCTTCGGCCTGCTCGGCCTCGCCGCCGCCGCGCCCTATCCCTGGGTCGTCTACAAGTTCTATTACCAGTGGCACGACGACTACCGCCAATACCTGCGCCTGCGCGAGTTCACCTGGTCGTGGGACAACCTGCACCGCTACATCGACGATTACATCCTGCGCGGGCGGGTGTTTGAAGACCTCATGCCGATGGGCCTGCCGACGTGGCACGGCGCGGCGGTCAGCGACCATCTGGTGGCCAAGGCGCTCATCGGCACGGGGATCGTGCTCGCGGTCCTGATGCTGCTGCGCGGGCGGATTGGCGGGCTGATCGCCACCGTCGCGGGCGCCGCGTTCCTCGTGGCCACGTTCGCCTACAGCCGCATGACCGACGGGCGGCCGGTGATTTCATTCCCCTATGACCGCATGTACCTCGCGCTGCCCGTGCTGGTGGTGTGGCTGCTGCTGCTGGTGAACTGGAAGCCGCTGCCGGCATGGGGATGGCTGAAGTGGACGCGCAGCTGGCCGGTCCGTTGGAGCGTGGTGGCGGCGGGGTGGCTGATTCTGGGCGGGCTGGTATGGGCGGGGAACTGGGCCACCGACGTCAAGGGCGAGCAGCTTGCCGGGGAGATCACCGACGCGACAGTTAACACGGGCATGGTGCAGCCCATTCGGGTGGAGCAGGTGGAGGCGGTCGCGCAGCGCGTGCAGGAGGCGGCACAGCGCGAGGGCGTGCGGCTGCTGCTGGTCAGCGGCGGGGGCGAAGTAAAAAGCTGGGCCTACCTGCTGCCCGAGCTGACAGGCGTGGAGACGCTGCTGCCGGCGCTGGAGCGGCGGACATGGCGACTGGCGGAGGAGAGTGTGGAAAAGGGGGGCAAGGCGATGGTGCTGGGGAACCTCGGCCGCGGCGGGCGCGGGGGGGCTGGCGGGGGCTTGGGCGGCGGCGGGCAGCGCCCGGCGGGCGCTCGCGCGGGCCGCGGCGGTGGGGCCGGAGTTGCCGGCGGACGCGGCGGTCGGGGCGGCGGCGCGGGCCAGCGCGCCGCGGTGCCGTTCGATCCGGATGATGGCCCGAGCATGACGGTCGTCGACCTGGGCACTCACTCGGCCATTTACTACGCCCAGCAACACGCCCTCCGCGTCCGCTGGTTCATCCCGCCTCCGGGCGCGGACATGCTGCGAAAGATCAGCGAAAATGAAGTCGCGTTTCCCCAGCGCTGAGACGGCTGGACGCGAGCCCTTGCGTCCGCCGGCGTCTGCCGCGACGTGCTCGAGCGTTCCCGATCAGTGGCGCGACTGCTTATCGAAGCGCGTCGTGAGCAGGCGCTTCATCTTGCCGACGGCGACCGTGAGGGCCTTTTCGATCGTCGACGCCGTGGCCGTCGCCGAGACGGGCTTCTGCGAGGCGGGGCGTGCTTCGATCTGGCAACGCTTGTCGTTGGGGCTTTCTTTCTCGGCGTTCTCGTCGCTGAGATAGACGTCGATGCGCGTCAACCGGTCGGAGAAACGCGAAAGCCCGCGGGCAACGACCTCCTTGGCGTAGGCATCCAGCTTCGCGCTGCCCTCGACAGAACTGGACGTGCGGATCTTGATCAACGGCGACGTTCGACCCATGCGTTTTTTGGACGCGGGAGCTTTCTTCGTGGCCGGTTTCTTGGGAGCGGACGCAGTCGCGGCCTTCTCCTTGAGTGCCTTGGCGGCGGCTGCAGCTTTGGCTTTCGTCGCCTCAACGCTGGCGGCTGCTTTCGCCTGGCGGTCATCTCGCTGCGCCTGGGCACCCTTGGTCCTTGCGGACTCCGCACCCGAGCGCCGCCCCTCCAGCCCCGCCTCTTCAAGGCGGGCACGCTTGGCCGCGGCGGTGGCTTTGACCTGACTGATTAAATTGCTCTTTTTGGTGGCTCGTGGCATAGAGAACTCGCAAATTAAGAGGTGTTCAGTTTTCACTCCGATGAACACAATGTACTCACATATCTCAGCGATAGCCACAATGTGACGGCGTGCGTCGCGCAGAATGTGGCCCTGTTTTTTGGCACGTGGTGCCGACGCCTCGTGGGCCGCCCCCGGTGGCATCAGCCGACGAGGC
>CALCHA010000220.1 GCA_937901265.1 uncultured Phycisphaerales bacterium | reverse complement strand
GTCCTCCGTCCTCCGCATCTCCGCGCAAAAGCCATGGGCCTTCGCCGACGCAAGAGGTTTCGCGTGCACCAGCACAACCGTCACCCAGAGCGACCGTCGCCTACTCAATACAACCGCGACCTCCCCGTCGTCGTCCGCCGATGCACTCCATCTTTCATCAATGGCACATTGAAGTTCAACAGCAATCCCACCGTCTTCCCACCCGCCTTCAAGTAGGAATACAGCTGGCACTCGTGTACCCACACGACTTTCTCGACCGCTTTGATCTCCACAATTAAAACGCCCTCCACCACCAGATCCATCCGATGCTTGCACCGCAATCGCCGCCCCTTGTAACTCAATTGCACGGGAATTTGCCGCTCCCAGCCAATGTCCAGCAACTCCAACTCCATGCACAAGGCCTCTTCATAGACGGCCTCCAAAAACCCCGGCCCCAATTCCCGGTGGACCTCGATCGCCGCCCCAATCACCAGTTCCGTCAACTTTTCCAATTCGAGCATACCGGTCCTCCAAATAAGAAACGCGCCACGTTCACCGCCTGCAAAATCCCCTCGGTGCCCCAAACCCTCAGCGCCTCCGAAAATAGCGGCTTTGCCCAAAACTTCCCACGAAATTTCGCACCCGCTTCCCCGTTATCTTCTCAACGCCTTTCTTCCCGGAGTCCCCATGCGCAACCGCACCGCCCTCCTCACGCTCGCTGCTCTCCTCGTCATGCCCTCGTTTGCGCATGCCCAGGAAACGCAGCAACTCTTCCTCTCCGGCCACGACAAAGCGGACGCCGTCGATTGGGACTTCACCATCTCTGCGGGGGATCGGGCGAATGTGGCGTCCAAGATCAAGGTGCCCTCCAACTGGGAATTGCAGGGGTTCGGCACGCTCTCCTATGGACGCGAAATCCCCAAGGGGCAGTCGCCGCCCCACATCGTCGGCCACTACAAACACACCTTCACGGTGCCGGCAACTTTCGCCAACCAACGCATCTTCCTCGTCTTCGACGGCTCCATGACCGACACCACCGTCCGCATCAACGGCAAATCCGCCGGACCCACCCACCAGGGCGGCTACTACCGCTTCAAATACGACATCACCGGCCTCCTCCAGCCCGGCGAAAACACCCTCGAAGCCGACGTCGATCAGGAATCCGCCGACCCTTCGGTCAACAACGCCGAACGCCGCGCCGACTACTGGAACTTCGCCGGCATCTTCCGCCCCGTCTACCTCGAAGCGATGCCCACCACCGCCATCGAACAAGTCGCCATCAACGCCACCGCCGACGGCAAACTCACCGCCAACGTCACCGTCGCGCCTGATCCTTCCCTCGCAGAATTTGACACCATGGAGTGGACCGTCGATTCCCAAATACTCGATGCCGATGGCAAACCCCTGGGTGACAAGGCGTCAACCCGTACCGCCCTGCACACCGCTCACGTCTCCATGTCCCTCCCCAACCCCAAAACCTGGTCCGCCGAAACCCCCAATATGTACTCCCTCCAACTCTCCCTCAAAGACCAAACCGGCAAAACCCTCCACACCCTCAAACAACCCTTCGGCTTCCGCACCATCGAAACCAAAAACGTCGACCCCGCCAACCCCGACGCCCCCGCTGGCCTCTTCGTCAACGGCCAGCGCGTCATGCTCAAAGGCGCCGACCGACACTCCTTCTGGCCCGATTCCGGCCGCTGCCTCTCCTTCGATGAAATGAAGGCCGACATCGCCATCATGAAGCAGATGAACATGAACGCCGTCCGCTGCTCCCACTATCCCCCCGACGCCGCCTTCCTCGATTTCTGCGACCAACAAGGCATGTACGTCCTCGATGAACTCGCCGGCTGGCATGCCCATTACGACGATGCCGTCGGCCACAAGCTGACGAAGGAAATGGTCGAACGCGACGTCAACCACCCCTCCATCCTCTTCTGGGACAACGGCAACGAGGGCGGCTGGAACAACAACCTCAACGACGACTTCGCCATGTACGACCCTCAGAAACGCCACGTCCTCCACCCCTGGGAACTCTTCCGCGGCATCGACACCAAGCATTATCCCTCCTACTCCATCCTCACCCAGAAGCTCGCCGCCCCCAATGTCTACTTCCCCACTGAAATGATCCACGGCCTGTTCGACGGCGGCGCCGGCGCCTCCCTCGAAGACTACTGGAACGCCATGCTCGCCTCCAAAGTCTCCGCCGGCGGCTTCATCTGGGCCCTCATCGATGAAGACGTGAAACACCCCGACACCGGTGAACTCGACGGCCGCGGCAACCAGGCCCCCGACGGCATCCTCGGACCCTACCGCGAAAAAGAGGGCTCCTTCGAAACCATCAAACAACTCTGGTCCCCCATCATGCTCTCCGTCAAATCCTCCGCCGTGCTGCCGGAACCCGGCCCCCTCCCCGACAACTTCGACGGCACCCTGCACCTCGAAAACCGCTACAGCTTCACCAACGCCAACCAATGCACCTTCAACTGGGAACTCCGCAACTTCGTATCGCCGGCCGAGAAAGGCAGCAACGACACCGGCTACAAAATCGCCGCCAAAGGAACCGCCAAAGCCGACGTCGCTCCCAACTCCAATGGCACCCTCAAACTCGACCTCCCCCAAACCTGGAAATCCGCCGACGCCCTCGCCGTCCGCGTCAACGATCCCCACGGCAACGAACTCTGGACCTTCGTCTACCCCACCGCAAAACTTGGAGCCCCCATCCTTGCTCAATCGTTACACTCCATTCCCCCCATCACCGTGAACGCCCAGGAAACCGACACCACCCTCACGCTCACCGCCCCCGCCGGCACCCTCACCTTCGACAAGAAAACCGCCCGCCTCACTTCCTTCAAATCCACCAATGGCACCGCCTCCCTTCTCGCCAACGGCCCGCGCCTCGTCACCACCGGCGACGTTCCGGAATCCACCGCCACCTCCTTCAAGTACGACCCCGCCGCCCACACCATTACCGCCGATCTCTCTGGCCCCCTGAAGTCCATCAAGTGGACCGTTGAACCCACAGGCGATCTCTCCTGCGACGTCTCCTACTCCCTCACCGGCAAGCATGACTACTTCGGCCTCGGCTTCGACCTCCCCGAAAAATCCGCCGACAATTCCCCCGCTGTCAAATCCTTCCGCTGGCTCGGCAACGGCCCCTACCGCGCCTACAAAAACCGCATCGCCGGCGGCTCGCTCAACGTCTGGCAGACCGACTACAACGACACCATCACCGGCTTCAAAGGCTACATCTACCCCGAGTTCAAGGGCTACTACGCCAACGTGAAATGGGCCCAACTCACCACCACCGCCGGCCCCATCACCGTTTCCCTCAACGACGACGCCTCCTTCCTCCAGCTCCTCACCCCGACGCAGACCGAACCCGCCATGCAAGGCAAAACCGGCGTCAAATACCCCGCCGCCGGCCTCTCCATCCTGCAGGCCATCCCCCCTATCGGCTCCAAGTTCAACGGTCCGGAAACCGGCGGCCCCCAGGGCCAACCCAACGCCGCCGCCGGCGACTACCACGCCCATTTCAGCCTCTACTTCGGCCCGCTGCCCTGACCGCAGACCCCCGCCACGCCCCCTTTTCAGGGCCCCTTTCCTTGCCGTAAACATCGCTGGAAAGCGGGGTAAGATCGCGTCCATCCGGCCGCGATCCTCCCCGCGCCCGCCCCGCGCGCGTCCGAGAACTCCCGGCATCTCACCCGCCGCAGGGCAAAAACGCCCCCTCAAACCGTTCAACGATCGCGAAAGTCCCAGCCCAAACTCACCGATAACCTGAATAAGTAAATAGGCTCCGCGCCCCCCTTTCAGCTCCGGGCGCGGACATGGTGGGAACTCCAGGGAACTCGAAAGGTTGTCATGAATCTCGCGCTGCTCGAACGCATCAAGTCCTCCGCATCGCTTCCTTCACTGCCCGCAATCGCCATCAGGACGCTCGAACTGGCGCGAAAGGAGGATGTGAAAATCGCCGATCTCGCCGCCGTCATCACCAACGATCCCGCGCTCTCCTCCAAAATTCTCAAGACCGCCAACTCGCCTCTCTACGGCCTCGCGGAGCCCGTCTCCACCGTCTCCCGCGCCCTCGTCGTGATGGGGCTCCAGGCCGTCAAAACCCTCGCCGTCTCCTTCTCCCTCGTGCCCACCCTCAAAAATGCCTCCGGTGGCCCCGGCGAAAGCTTTGACTACGTCCAGCTCTGGAAACGCTCCATCTACTCCGCCGTCGCCGCCAAGCTCCTCGCCAAACGCCTCGGCGTCCGCTTCGAAGAGGAGGCCTTCCTCGCCGCCCTCCTCGCCGACATCGGCATCTTCGCCATGCAGCGCGTCCTCCGCCGCGAGTTCGAAGTCGTCTACGCCCAGTCCGGCGGCAACCACGAAACCTGCCTCGCCCTCTGCCGCGAAAAATTCGATCTCGACCACACCATCGTCGGGGCCGCCCTCGCCCAGCAGTGGCAACTCCCCGCCGTGCTCGCCCGCCCCATCGCCCTGCACCACGAGCCCGACGCAGAGACCGATCCCCTCGTCAAGCCCCTCGTCGAGGTCGTCTTCACAGGCTGCCTCATCGGGGAAGTCTTCGCTGCCGCCTCCCCCGCCCCCTACATCATGCGCGCCCGCAAGGAACTCGCCCAGCGCTTCCGCCTCGAGCCCATGGAAGTCGAAAAGCTCCTCGCCGAGATCGGTGCCAAAACCGGCGAGTCCGCCCGCCTCTTCGAATTCGACATCGGCGAAGATCGCCCCTACCAGGAAATCCTCGAGGAAGCCCAGCAGACCCTCATCCTCCTCTCCCTCCAGACCCAGCATCACGCCGACGTCGTCCGCAAGGAAAACGAAGCCCTCCAGCACCAAGCCACCACCGACAGCCTCACCGCCCTCGCCAACCGCGGCCGCTTCAACGACTTCTTCGCCGAGCAGTTCGCCCGCGCCGCTCGCTTCGGCCGCCCCGTGTCGCTCCTGTTCATGGATGTCGACCACTTCAAAAAATTCAACGACTCCCATGGCCATCAGGCCGGCGACGAAGTCCTCCGCCGCGTCGGCAAGCTGCTCAAGCTCGCCGCCCGCAGCGTCGATCTCGCCGCACGCTATGGCGGGGAGGAGTTCGCGCTGGTCCTCACCGACACCGACGCCACCACCGCCGCACAACTTGCCGAGGACATCCGCTGTGCGCTCGAGGGTGAAAAAGTCCCCTTCGAAGGCCAGACGCTCAAGATCACTGCCTCCATCGGCGTCGCCGGTTTCGACAAAAACGCCCCCTTCCAGTCCCCGGCACAAATCACCGCCGCCGCCGACAAAGCCCTCTACGCCGCCAAGGCCGCCGGCCGCAACTGCGTCCGCTTGTTCCGCCCCACCGTCACCACCACCGCCGCCACCACGTCCGCGCAGCCCGCCTCGCGCTGAACATTCAGGAGTTGTACGACCACACAGCCCGCATTCGAGCGGACCGGCCCTGCATCCGCGTGGATGTGGGGCCGGGTCGTTTTTGCCGCAAACCGCCCCCTCCCGCCCCCAGCCGATGGGATTTCCAGCGCGAATCCGTTACCCTCTGAACCCTTATGACCACCTCCGACGCTGCCGCCACTCCCCCCCCTCCGCACCCGCTGCGCCGCCACGCCCTGACCTTGATCAAGCTCCTCATCGCCATCGCCGGCATTTACATCGTCGCGCGCATGTTCACCTGGGAAGACACCGGCATCCTCCCCGCCGGCACCGAAATCCGCGCCGTCATCCTGCTGCACGATACCCCCGTCAAAGTGCTGCAGCAGCGCGACCTTCCCCCGCTCCCGGCCCCCGCGCCGGCCACCGCCCCGCGCGAACTCGTCCTCGTACGCTTCCCCGATGCCCCCGTCGACGTGCAAGTCGATGGCAAGCCCTACAGCCTGCGCATCGATGAACAAACGCCCCTTCCCGGCCTCAACGCCAACCGACCCGTGCTCCTCAACATCCCGCACCAGTTGGAGCTTCCCGAGACCATGCTCAAAGAGGTCAAGGGCGACCGCGTGCAGCATGGTTTCCGCTCCCTGCTGGTCGTCGCCCAGGCCCGCTGGTACCTCCTCCTCGCCGCCTGGGCCGTCCTCGTGATCCCCTTCTTCGTCACCGCCATCCGCTGGCGAAATCTCCTCCGCCCCCAGGGCATCGACATGCCCCTGCCCACCGCCCTCCGCCTCACCTTCGTGGGCCAGTTCTACTCCATCCTCCTCCCCGGCATCACCGGCGGCGACCTCGTCAAAATCGTCTACGCCGCCCGCCTCACCGGCTCCAAAACCAAGTCCTTCATCACCGTCATCCTCGACCGCGTCATCGGCCTCGTCGCCCTCATGGTCATCGCCGGCGTCGCCGCCGGCGTCCAGCTCCTCCTCAACCGCGAGGCCGGCAAACCCCTCGATCCCACCCTCCTCCGGGTCATGCTCTTCATCGTCTGCGGCCTCGGCGGCCTCGCCATCGGGGCGCTGGTCTACTTCTCCCATCGCCTGCGCCGCGCCACCGGCCTGGCCAAACTGCTCGCCCACCCCCGCATGCCCGACTTCGTCCGCCACATCGACGAAGTCCTCCACGCCTACCGCCGCCACGCCGGCTTGCTCGCCTGGGCCTTCATCATCTCCCTCGTCTCGCAGTTCACCCTGCCCCTCTCCGCCTCCCTCGCCGGTGCTGCCTTCGGCATCCACCTGCCCCTCTCCTACTACCTCGCCTACGTCCTCGTCGCCTTCCTTGCCGCCCGCACGCGCGACGTGG
>CALCHA010000219.1 GCA_937901265.1 uncultured Phycisphaerales bacterium | reverse complement strand
GCTGACAAATATGCCGCACTCGCCAAGCTGGCCGATGACGGCACGATCTCCGCGACTGCCGCCCTCACGATGTTTGAAGGACTGCTGAAGGACCCGGCGGCGGATCCCAAGGCGTTGGCTGAATCCAGCGGGCTCATCCAGGTGCGCGATGCGGGTGCCACCGAAAAATGGGTCGATGAAGCAATCGCCGCGCACCCCAAAGCTGTCGACGATGCGCGCAACAACCCCAAGAAAAAGCAGGCCAGTATGGGCTTCCTCCGCGGCGCGGTCATGAAAGCCAGCGCCGGCAAGGCCGACCCCAAGATGGTTGGCGACCTCCTGGAAAAGAAACTCAACGCGCCCTGAACGCAAGGACACGCCCATGAAACTTCGATCCGCCGCGCTCCTCGCCGCCACGCTGCTGCTTGCCGCGGGCTGCACCGACAGCAGCAAGTCCGCAAAGGGCCCCACGATGATCGCGCCTTTCGACGCCGAGGTTCTCCGGGCCCTTCGGGGCAAGGACATCGCGGCCTTCATCGCCGGCCTGCCCCCCGCCGCCGAGCCCCCCAGAAAACTCATCGATGCCGAATACGATCTGCTCCCGCTCGACGTCGCCGATCCGACTCACTATGTGCTGATGGTGCATCGCGCCACGCGCCAGCTCTGGGTGCGCGAGGGCTCGGGAAAAACCTCGCAGGTTTTCGGGCCCGCGACGTATAACCCCGACCGGTGACCGCCCATGCCACCGCTTCCTCCCAGGCCGCCACTCTGGTATCCGCTGGTGATCCTCATCCTCACCCTCGCCGCGTACGCGCCGGCCCTCCGCGCAGGCTTTATCTGGGACGATGACGCCTACCTCACCCACAACCCCACGCTGACCGCGCCCGATGCCCTCCGCCGCATCTGGTTCACCCCGCGCGATTCGCCCCAGTATTACCCCATGGTCTTCACCGTTCTCTATGTCGAGCGCGCCCTCTGGGGCTTCTCCCCCACCGGCTTCCACGCCGTCAACATCTTTCTCCATGGCGCGTCCGCGATCTTCCTTTGGCTCACCCTGCGGCGCCTCAAGCTGCCCGGAGCGATGGTCGCCGGCCTCATCTTCGCCCTCCATCCCGTCGCCGCTGAAAGCGTCGCATGGGTCACCGAACTCAAAAACACCCTCGCCGGTTTTCTTGCCATGGCCACCGTGTACATGTATCTGCCCTTTGGCCTGGCCCAAGGCCAGACCCGCGGCTGGGGCCGCTATGGCGCGGCGCTCGCCCTGTTTATTTTGGCCATGTTGAGCAAGACCGTCGCCTGCGGCGTCGCCCCCGTCCTGCTCCTGATCCTCTGGTGGAAACGGGGTCACCTCACGCCCCGCGACCTTCTCCCGCTGGTCCCCTTCTTCCTTATCGGTGCCCTCCTCGGCTGGAACACCGCCCACATCGAGCTCGACCACGTGGGTGCCACCGGTGCCGATTTCGCGCTCAACGCCGGCGACCGCATCCTTCTCGCCGGCCGCGCCGCATGGTTCTACGCCGCCAAAGACCTCTGGCCCACTCACCTCGCCTTTTTCTACCCGCGCTGGGGGCTGGATGTCCGCGTCTGGTGGCAGTGGCTCTACCCCGCCGCCGCCGTTGCGTTCCTCCTCATTCTCTTCGTGGCCCGACAACGCATTGGCCGCGGCCCGTTCGCCGCCGCCGCGGCCTTCGTCGCGCTCCTCTTTCCGGCGCTCGGATTCTTTAACTTCTACCCCATGGTGTTCTCCTACGTAGCCGACCATTTCCAGTACCTCGCCCTCATGGTTTTCGCCGCCGCCGCCGCCACCCTCGGTGCCCGCCTCACGGCGCGTTGGAAAACGTTGTTCCGCGGCCTGCTCACCGCCGCCGTCGTCGGCCCGCTGGGCATTCTCACGGCCCTCAGCGCCGCCCATTACCAAAGCCCGTGGACCCTCTGGAGTTCCCTCGCCGCGGAAAATCAGCACTGGATGGGCCTCCAGGGCATGAGCGGCATCCTGCTCCAGCAGGCTGCCGACGAACACCGCCGCGGCGCTACCGGCGCCCGCGTCCGTCCCCTCATCGACCGCGTCTTCGCCCTCAACCGCCAGCTTGAAGCGCAGCGCCCCGATCGCGGCGAGATCCATAACAACAACGCCCAGGCATGGCTCCTCCTCGGCGATCTCGACCAGGCCTACGTCGAAGCCACCACCGCCACTAAGCTCGCCCCGCACATGGCCCTGGGCTACGAGACGCTTGCCGCCGTCCTCCAAGCTCGCCACGATCTCCCCGCCGCCATCGCCGCGCTGCGTCAGGCCATCGCCGCCGAGCCCCTGCGCGCGCAGCCCCACTCCGCTCTCGGCGACATCCTCTTCCAAACCGGCGAGGACGCAGCAGCCGAAACCGAACTCCAACAAGCCGCGACCCTGGGCCCCAGTGTGCAAACATGGGAAGCCCTTGGGTATCTCCGCAGTGTCCGCGGTAACTACCCCGCCGCCTGCGACGCCTACCGCCGCGCCCTGCAAATCGACCCCGACTGGGTCCCCGCTCTCGATGGCCTCGCACGGGCCACCGCTCTCGACCCCGCCGCCTCCCCCGAGGATCTCACCGCCGCACGCGCCGCTGCGCAGACCGCGTGCCGCCTCTCCCCGCAGGCGATGCATCTCGACACCCTGGGAATGGTCCGCTGGCGCACCGGCGACGCGGCTGGTGCCCTCGCCGCCGCAACCACCGCCTTTCCTCTGGCCTCGCCCGATGAACGCCCGATCATCCAGCGCCATCTTGCCCTGTATGGGTCCCCCGCCACCAAGCCGTGACCGCGCCCCCTTTCGCTTTCCGATGATTCCGCTACATTACGCGGCAGCGGAGAACATTGCATGTCTGAAACCGTCGCCGAAGCGCCACAACTCAAAAAACGCCGCCTGCCCCAGATGCAGGAACTCGGCCTGCTCGTGGTCATCGTTATCCTCTACGTCCTGCTCACCATCGCGGGGCATGTTTACAAAATCCCCACTGAGTGGAACTCTTTCCTCAACCTCGACAACCAGATCAACGGCATCGGCCAGCAGATGAGCATTTACTGCATCATGGCCGTAGGCATGACCGCCGTGATCATCACCGGGGGCATCGACATCTCGGTCGGCGCGATCATGGGCGTCGCCGCACTCGCCGGTGCCCGGGTCGTGCAGGAATTGCCCGTCGATTGCGCCTGGTATGTCGCTTTGCCCCTGGCCTTCGGCGTGCCGATGCTCGTCGGCGCCCTCTGCGGTGCGGCCAACGGGGCCATGACCGTGGGCTTCCGCATGCACCCCTTCATCGTGACCCTCTCGACCATGTCGATCCTGCAGGGTCTCGCCGTGCTGTGGTTTCCCAGCACGGTCCCCGTCACGGGGAAGCAGCTGCCGGTGGCCTTCGTCAACGCGATGAGCGCCCAGATCACGATCGGCTCCGGCCGCGCCGAGGTCGGCCTCCGCTGGGTTCCCGTCTTTGTGATGCTGGTCGTCGTCGCCATCGGTGCGGTCTTCCTGCACGCCCTGGTCGCCGGTCGGGAAACGTACGCCATCGGCGGCAACCCCGAGGCCGCCCGCTTTTCGGGCATCCGCGTCTGGTGGGCCACCATGCGCGTGTACATTTTGATGGGGCTGTGCGCCGGTATCGCCGCCGTCGTT
>CALCHA010000218.1 GCA_937901265.1 uncultured Phycisphaerales bacterium | reverse complement strand
ACGGAGACGACGACGAAATTATCAAAATCCAGGTAAAGGGCGGGGGAGGAAACCGTCTCCCGTCCTCCGCTCCTCCGCGCAAATGCACTGTGCGCGCACCCGCGTCCAGACTCTCGTTGGAATCTTGAGGCCTCAAGCTCGTGGTGCGAACGCCTCTCAGGCCGGGGCATGGCCGGAGAAGATCCAGATCAGGAGCCCGATGCCCAGCACGATGCGGTAGGCGGCAAAGGGCATGAACCCGCGGTCGCGCACCCAGCGGATGAACCAGGCATTGACCCCCAGCGCCACGATGAAGCTCACCACGAAGCCGATGCCCAGCACCACCCACTGGCCGGCCGGGGCGTTGTAGCTCGCCACTTCATCCGGCGATTTGTGGTGCAGCAGCGTCTGTAAAAATTTGTATCCCGTGGCCGCCAGCATGGTGGGTATGGAGAGGAAGAAGGAATACTCCAGCGCGGTGGCGCGGGAAAGGCCGAAGACCTGTCCGGCGGCGATGGTGGCCATGCTGCGGGAGGTGCCGGGGAATACCGCGGAGAGTATCTGTACCGCCCCGATCCAGCCCGCGTCGAGCACGCCCATGTCCTCCATCCGCTGCACCTTGGGCCGGGTAAAGGAATAGTCCACCAGGGCCATGATGATGCCGCCGACCAGCAGCGCCACCGCCATCACGCTGAGCCGTTCGAGGTTTTTCCCGATGTAATGGTCGGCGAGGTAGCAGGGCCCGGCGGTCACCAGGAACCCGATCATCACCAGCGACAGCGGGTGGGTCCAGATCGTCTTGTTGCCGTTTTCGCCCCTGGGAAAAGTGTGGAGGAACTTGGCGATGCGCTCCCGAAAGAGCAGGGGCACGGACAGGATCGCCCCCAGCTGGATCACGACCGAGTACATCTTCCAGTAGCCGGAGTTCAAATCGACGCCGCTGAAAGCCTCGGCAATGCGCAGGTGCGCCGTCGACGACACCGGCAGGAATTCCGTAAGACCTTCCACGATCCCCAACATCACTGACAACAGATAGGCGTTCACGCATCACTCCCGGAAAAACCAGCGGGAACCCTAATCGAAACCGGGCGGGCTATCCAACCGCCAATGGTCGCCGGGCGACTTTCCTTCGGTTGGCTTGAAAGAGGAAGGGGCAATTGCCTTTAGATGAGCCACAAGCGCACGATAATCTGCGCGATCACGTTCGCCTGCACGGCGGAGGCGAGGTCGTCGCACAGGACGCCCCATCCCCAGGGCAGCTTTTCCAACCAGTTGGCCGGCGGAAGCTTGAGGGTGTCGGTGAGACGGAAGAGGACATAGAGCCCGGCCACGAAGACAAATGCGCCCCAGCCGCCATGCGTCGCGCACCAGCTCGGGACGGGCACGGCGAGGATGGTGAGCGCGAAGCCGGCGTATTCATCGAGCACAACGGTCCCCGGATCGGGCTCGCGGTAATAGGCCGCCGCCCATTTGCCGTAAAGGATCAGGAGCACGCTCGCCAGCGCCCCGATAGCCAGCAGAACGCCCGTCCATGTGGCTTGGGAAACGCGCGCGGTCATCAGGATCCACATCAGCGCGGCGGGCACGGCCGTTCCCCAACTGCCCGGCGCGGGCCGAAGAAATCCCGCGCCGCCGCCGGAGACGATCCAGCGCGGCCAGCGCTCTTTGGGCGTGGGCAGCCCCGCCACCCGATCCGCCAATGGCGCGTTCGACTTATCGCCCAACGGTCTACTCCGACAAAATCCGCCGCGGCCGCACGATGTAGGTCGTCGCACTGAGCACCGTCACCACGATGGTCGTCCAGATCGTGATGTCACGCGTCACATGGACCCACGGCACCTTCTGCAGACAGGCCAGGTCCACCATCACGGCGCCCACCGCGACGCTCTGCACTATCATCTTGATCTTGCCCGCCCAGTCCGCCCGAAAGTCGATGCCGCGGGATTCCGCAAGGCCGCGGATCGACGTGATCAGGAACTCCCGCCCGATCAGCACCACCGCCATCCATGGCAGCACGCCGGTGACCGTCCCGAGGCTCGTGCCGCTGACCATCGCCGGAAAGAGGTCCTTGGCCGCGACGCTGATGAAGCGGTTGGACGAAAAGAAAATGAAGGCCCCGCAGATCAGGATCTTGTCGACGAAGGGGTCCACAACCCTGCCAAACGCCGACTCCACCTTCCATCGCCGGGCGAGGTAACCGTCGAGAAAATCGGTACTTACCGCCAGCAGGAAGACGATAAATCCTGTCCACATCTGCCGCGCGAAGGTCTCGCGTTCGTTGACGTTGAGCACGGCGAAAAAGATGACCGTCAACACCAGACGCAAAATCGTGATCAGATTAGGAATGTGGCGATACACAAAACCTGCAACAAAGTCCGCAAAGCACACAGTATACGCACACCCAGCCGCTCCGCCCAACGCGCGGCCATTTTGTCATGATTCCTCAGACATAGTTCAGGTGGTGCTTCGCCGCTTCGCTCCGCGCCGCCTCGCGGTACTTGTCCCACACCGCGTCATCTTTGAGCATCTGCAGGAAGATTCCGCCCACCACGCTGCGCGCTTGAAATCCGATCCCCCGCGATTTCACATGCACCACCTGCTCGCCGCTGTCGGCCCAGTAATGATCCGCCAGCGGCACCCGTGCCGGCGTCTCGTTCACCCAGCGATACACCGGCTTCATCAACGCCTCCCACTCCCGCTTCCCGCCCATCGCCGCCACCCAGGCGATCCAGTCCAGCTTTGCATAGGCCTTCCGGTTGTCCAGCGGCAGGCCATACTTCTGCTGCTGCTTGAGATAAAACGCCAACTCCGCTTTTACGACGTCCGCCGGAAACAGCTTCAATCCCAACAACTCATCCCACACCAGGTTGTACTTCATCGACCAGGTCCCGGGCCGATCGAAACTCAGCTTGTAGTGCCCCGCCCGATTCCTGGCCGCCTTAAGCCAGGATTTCACCATCTCCTCAGCCGCGGACCGATAGCTGGCCGCCTCGAGGGCCAGCCCCAGTTTTGTGCACAAATCCGCATAGGCCCCGAGGGCGAGAATGGCTTTAATCGAGAGGTTGGTGTTGTGCGCCAGGCGCCCGGCGAAGTCATCGGTGCACAACTGCTTTTCCGGATCGAATCCCTTTTCTTTCAAGAATAGCGCCCATTTGGTCAGCGGTTTCCACCATTTCCAGACATACTCGAGGTGGCCCTGTGCCTTGGCGAGGGCCGCCGTGCACAGAATCATGTTGCCGCACTCTTCGACGGGCATCTGCATCCAGTCGGACTTTTCGCCGCCGCCATAAACCTGGCCGTTGGCCAACGGAAAGGTGCCCAGATCGTGAGGGGCATAGGGCATTCGCCATCGCGGGGTGGAGGCATATTCGAAGATCGGGGTGAGCTGCGCCTCCAGCAGGGCGGGATTAAAAAGCAGGAAAAATGGCGCGGAGGGATAGGTCACATCGACCGTGGCGATGCAGCCGTTGGAAAAATTCTCCTTGGAAAAGTAGAGGGGCTTGCCATCAATGTCGGCACACAACTTGTGAGCCGCCAAGGTCTGCCGATAGGCCAGCGCACAGAGGTGTGCATAGTTGTCGCCGCCGGCAATCCGCAGGTCCTCCATCAGGGTCGCGTCAAATGCTTCGCACAAGCGCACGATCGACGGGTATTCCGCCACCGCCGCTTTGATAAGCCGCCCCACGCCCATTTGCGCCCGGTTCCAGTAGGGCCGCAGCTTCCGGTGGAGGTACTCCACGGAGAACAGGTCGTCGTAGACCACCAGTAGATGCCGCTGCACCGCCCCTTTGGGCGGGACCGAAAATGCGAAGCGCGAAATCAGGGCCGGCCACCCCGCCGACACCGCCCGCGGCATGTCGAGATCGTCGCAATCCGGCACTTCTCCCGTGGCCACAAAGTGTTCCTGTACCGCGTGCTTCGGTGCGATGCAGGTGGGGACGACCACCGTGCCGGCGGCCCCACCCCGCCCGTTCTCCTGATCCGGCACCACCAGGTAGACGTATCCCCAATCGATCCGCCGATCGTCCCCGGCTGCCCCGAGGACTCGCTGCGCCACCGTGCCAAAGCTCAGGCAGGTCACCCCGTCGCAGCGCAGCCGCGAGCCCGTGACTTGCTGGTCCACCGTATCGACGCACCATTCGGCGCAGAGATCGAAATAAAGTTCCACCCCATGCGCAGATCCATCCTGTGACTTTGCCTCAAAGGTCACATATCCCACCGGCCAGCTCAACGTATGCAAATTGGCCGGCAGCGAGGGCGTCATAAACGTCACCGTCAGCTCCACCGGGCCCGCGACAAACACATAGACCGTCCGGGTCGGCCAGACGCGCACGCTCACCTGCTCTGCCGCCGGAACATCCTCCGGCTGTGGACCGATGAAGCGGTAGGCCGCCCCGTCCACCCGTATCATCCCGGTAAGCGAATGATTGACCCCCGTCCAATGTTTGGGAAATTCGTCAGTCAGTCGATCCGCCATC
>CALCHA010000217.1 GCA_937901265.1 uncultured Phycisphaerales bacterium | reverse complement strand
AGAGAGCTTTCCCCCTGGGAATCGGATGATAGCGGATAACGGGGCTCCTTCCACCTCGGGGGTCTTTGGAAGGAGGTCCGCGCAACGTATACTCTCGGGCATGACAGCCGAGTCCATTCACGAGATCGATCCCGCCACGCTGACGCCGGCGATGCGGCAGTACCAGCAGTACAAGCAGCAGTATCCGGATGCGGTGCTGTTTTTCCGCATTGGCGACTTTTACGAGTGCTTTTACGAGGATGCGCGGACGGTGGCGCGGGTGCTGGGGGTGGCGCTGACGGCGCGGAGCAAGGGGGAGAACCCGGTGCCGATGGCGGGGGTGCCCTACCACGCGGTGGAGACCTACCTGCACCGCATGATCGCCGCGGGCTACAAGGTGGCGATTTGCGAGCAGATGGAGAATCCCAAGGAGGCCAAGGGGGTGATCAAGCGGGAGGTGACGCGGCTGGTGACGCCGGGAACGCTCACGGAAGAGGCGATGCTGGATGGGCGGGAGGAGAATTTTCTGGCGGCGGCGCTGGCGACGGGGGAGGGCCCCGAGTCGCCGGCGGCGGTGGCGTGGTGCGAGTTGTCCACCGGCAAGTTCATCACGTTCAGCGGCACGCTGGCGGCCTGCCGGGAGGAGATCGCGCGGATCCGCCCGCGGGAGCTGCTTTTTGCCGAGGCCGCGGACCATCGCACGCCGGGCTGGGTGGAGGATCTGCAGGCATCGCTGGGGGGCGGAGCGGGATCGCGCAGCGGAGCGGTGCTCACGGCCCGTCCGGCGTGGCAACTGGATCCGCACCATGCGTCGCAGACGCTGCGCTCGCATTACGGCGTGGCAAGCTTCGCGGGTTTTGGCTACGACGGCGACAGCCCGCTGGCACTGCGTGCCGCGGGCGGGCTGATCGCGTATCTGCACGACACGCAGAAGGCGGCGCTGGAGCATCTGCAGCCGCCACGGGCGTTTGAGCGGTCGCGGCATCTGACGATCGATCCGACGAGCCTGCGGAGTCTGGAAGTTTTGCGCACGATGCGCGGCAACGCCGTGGAGGGGTCCCTGGTGGGGGCGATGGATCGCACGGTCACGCCGATGGGTTCGCGGCTGCTGAAGAACTGGCTGTGCTATCCGCTGCGAGATCTGGGGGCGATCGGGCGGCGGCAGGATGCGGTGGCCCAGCTGGTCGATGCCGAGCAGGCCCTGGCGCGGGTGCGCGCGGCGCTGACGGAGTGCTCAGACATTGAGCGCATCAGCGCCCGGGTGTGCTGTCGGCGGGCGAGTCCGCGGGACCTGGTGGCGCTGGCGCGGAGCCTGGGCACGCTGATGAACGCGGGGGTGATTCTCGCGGAGCTGGCGGTACAGGGGGCGGACGGGACGCACTGGGACGCCTTGCTGCAGCTCGCCGGACCCGCGAAGGAAATCGCGGACGCCATCACCGGCTGCATCGCCGACGAGCCGCCGGGGCATCTGCGCGACGGCAACGTGATCCGCGACGGCTGCCACGCGGAGCTGGATCGGCTGCGCGGGCTGTCGCGCGATTCGCGGACATTTCTGGCGGAGTATCAGGGCACGCTGGTGGCGCGGTGCAACATTCCCTCGCTCAAGGTGGGCTACAACAAGGTCTTTGGCTTTTACATCGAGGTGACCCACAGCCAATCGGACAAAGTTCCAGCGGATTTCATCCGCAAGCAGACGGTGCGCAATGCGGAGCGCTACATCACGCCGGAGCTCAAGCAGTATGAAGCGGACATCCTCACCGCGCAGGAGCGCGGGCTGGCGCTGGAGCAGGAGCTCTTTGAGGAGCTGCGGGGGCAGCTTGCCGAGCGCGTCGAGGCGCTGCAGAAGCTGGCCGCCTGCGCGGCGGAGCTGGACGTGTTCGCGGGGCTGGCGACGCTGGCCCGCGCGCGGCGCTACTGCCGCCCGGTGCTGAGCGAGGAGCGGGTGCTGCTCATTGAAGAGGGCCGCCACCCGGTGGTAGAGCAGATGATCGGGGAGAAGTTCGTGCCCAACGACACGCTGTTCGCGTGCGCCCCGGCCGGCGGGGAAGGGTCCGGCGAAAAGCGCCCTTTGCCCATGGACCATGGTGCGACGCTGCACCTGATCACCGGCCCGAACATGGCGGGCAAATCGACCTACATCCGGCAGGTGGCGTTGCTGGTGCTGATGGCGCAGGCGGGCTCGTTCATTCCGGCCAAGGCGGCGACGGTGGGGCTGGTGGATCGGCTCTTTACGCGGGTGGGGGCCTCGGATGACCTGGCGGGCGGGCAGTCCACGTTCATGGTGGAGATGACCGAGACGGCGAACATTCTGCATCATGCGACGGACCGGTCGCTGGTGATTCTCGATGAGATCGGGCGCGGGACCTCGACGCTCGATGGGTTGGCGCTGGCGTGGGCGATCGCCGAGTTTCTGGCCGACACGACGAAGGCACGGACGCTTTTTGCGACGCACTATCACGAGCTGACGGAGCTGGCGGAAACGAGCCAGGCGGTGGCGAATTACAACGTGCTGGTGCGGGAGTGGGAGGAGCAGGTGGTGTTCATGCACCGCATCGCGCCGGGGCAGGCGGACAAGAGTTACGGCGTGCAGGTGGCGCGGCTGGCGGGGGTGCCGCGGAGCGTGATTGCGCGGGCGCGGGGGCTGATGGGGCAGCTGGCGGTGCAGGTCTCGCGGTCGTCGAGCCGTCCCAAGGCGGCCGCGGCGGTGGTGACGCCGCAGCTGGGGATGTTCGACCCGGTGGACCAGCAGGCGCTCACGCAGTTGCGGGCACTGGACATGAACCGCATGAGCCCGATGCAGGCGTGGGAAGCGCTCAAGATGCTGCAGGGGATGCTGGACGAGAAAAATCGCGCATAAGCATCGGCAGTGTTCACGGAGTCTGATCGCGATGCGACTGCGCGACATCCTGTTCCTTCCTGGCCATCCGGCTACTCCCGGATTGCGGTCGGCAATCGATGTGGTCGATGCTCTCCATGCGTTTCCGTCGCTGCCACGGTTTCCTGTTGTGTGGACGCGCCATCGACGCGAACAGGGGGCGTACTATGGCCAGGATCGGCCTCACCACCCAATCAAAATCACCATTTCCTCACATGCGGCCCATCCCGCGTTGACGCTGCTGCACGAGGTGGGTCATTTGCTGGATCATATCGCGCTCAACCCGCTCAAGCGGGGCTTTGGCAGCGACTACGATGCCCTCTTCGCTCCCCTCCTGCGAGCCTGGTCCGAGAGTATGAACGTGCGTGCCCTTGATACGCTGCTTCGCAAGCATGGGCACCAAGCTGCGTCGCAAGACCGTTCAGCGATGCGCGTTCAATTGAGCGCGTGCGAGTTGTGGGCCCGGACGTATGCACAATGGGTCGTGATGACTTCCGGGAGCGTTTCCCTGCGACAAGATCTGACGAGCCTGCGGCAGACGGGGAGTCATTTTGCCGGACGGCTGTGTGCATTTCAGTGGGATGATGCCGATTTCATCCCTATAATGAAGCGAACCGATGAACTTCTCAGAGAGGCGGGCCTGCGATGACCATTCAAGCCAAGCCGACACGCAAGCAGAAACCCATGGCCCCGGCTCGGAAAAAGCGCACCGCGAAATCATCGATTCCGCGCTCCGACGTGTTCAAGAACGGCAAGCGCGTGGAGCAGGTGTTAACGATTTTCGAACGCCTCGATTCCACCGAGTAGCGTTCCCTCCATTCCCTGCCGTCGTGCACGCTTGTGCGCGACGCCGATCCCCCCACGCCACGTCACGCTGCGCCTCTTCGCACCACCCTTATTTCCCGCGTGCGTTGATGGCGTCGATGGCCAGACCGGCGGCGCTTTTCACGGCGGGGTCTTTTTCCAGCACTCTTGTCAGGGGCCGCAGCTCGGTGAGGCTGGCCTTCGTGCCGACGCTCTGCAGGATGAAGCAGGCGTCGTGACGCACGGCAGGGTCCTCGCTCTTGAGCAGCCCGACGGCCGCTTTTTCAGCGACCGGGCCCATGTCCATGAGCGTCCGCCGCGCCGCGGGGCGCCCTTTGGCGTCGGCCATCAGGGTGGCGACGGCGTCGGCGAGGGCGGGCGTTTTGATCTGCCCGGCCAGGGCCAGCAGCGTGGTGCGCGTCTCGCCGGCACTGGTGGGCAACTTCGCTGCAATGGCGGCCGTCGAGCTGCTGTCGGCCCAGTTCCGCAGGCAGATCGCCGCGCCGGTCCGCACCACCTCCTGATCGTCATCCAGCAGCGCGAGCAGCGCCGGCACGACCCGCGTGCGGTCCGCGGCCGTGGGCTTGCGATCAGAGAGCCAGGCGACGCTGTGATAGCGCGTGGACCAATCGGGAATGGCCAGTCGCGCTGCGGCATCGGCGACGGAATCGGGCGTGGGATTGTCGGGGATGGGCACGGCAGGGACAGCGGGCGTCGCGGCGAGCGTCGGCACCGCGTCGCCGGCGTCGGGCGGCGGAGGAGGCGCAAAGGCCGTCGATTTCAGCGGCGGGGCGGCGATCGGGGTATCGCCGGAGGAGGGCGGCACAAAGGCAGGCGCCGGCGGCTGGAACCGGGCCCTCGCGGGCGCGGCGCTGGCGACCTCCGGTCCGTTTGCTCCCGAGTTGCGCGCGGCGACACTGCCCGTGGGATTCTGCCACGCCGGCGCCGGTGCCGGGGGAGGCATCGGCCGTCGATTGATCGCAGCATGGGCGGCAGGCATCAGCGACGGGGGGGAGAAGGAGCGATTGCCTGAAGCGCCGCGGCCCGCAAGATTGTTGTGCTTGATTCCATTGACAGTGACTGCCACCCCAATGAACACGATGAAGAACAAAAGAAGGAAGACGGCAAACACAATCCCCAACATTTCCAGTGGCGTGCGTCCTGGCTTGCGCGCGTAGTAAGGGGTCTCGTTGTAACGCTTTTCGTAGCGGCGCAACCACAGCAGAATCCACAACATGGCATCTCCCCTTCTGGCGGCTCAACTTCAAACGACGACTGGATGTGCGTGCGTACCTTACCATCCCGCATGCCGGCCGCACAATCCCAAAATGCATCCAAGGGGCTATACTTTGCACCATGCGCGAAAATGATTTTTTACGGTTCATTTACGACGGCGTGCCGTCCCATCCCGACGTCCCCATCCCCGTGGGCGACGACATGGGCGCCGTGCGGCTTATTTGCGGACCTGCCGGCGAGGCGCTGGCCCTGCTGAAAACGGACCAGTGCCTCGATGGCGTGCATTTTGACCTGGCGCTACACTCGGCCGCACAGGTCGGACGCAAGGCCGTCAATCGCTGCCTCTCCGATTGCGCCGCGATGGCCTGTCTCCCGGCGGGGGTGATGCTCAGCGTCGCGCTCCCACGCGAAGGCAGGGGCAGCGGGGAAGCTTTCGCCCAGGACCTGTTCGTCGCCTGCCGCGACGCCGCCGCACGTTTCGATTGTCCGGTCGTGGGCGGCGACACATCGCTATGGGAGGGGCGGCTGGTGATCGTCGTCTCGGCGCTGGGCAAGCTGCCTCCCGGTGGCCGGGCGATCCGGCGCAGCGGGGCGAAGGTGGGCGACACGCTGTTTGTCTCCGGGGCGCTGGGTGGATCGATCCTGGGGAGGCATCTGGATTTTACGCCCCGGATGGAGTTGGCGCAGCGGCTGGTGCGCGCGGCGGGGGAGGGGCTCCACGCGATGATGGACCTCTCCGACGGCCTGGCCGCCGACGTCCCGCGGCTCTGCGCCGCTTCCCATGTGGGAGCCGAAATTCACACCGCCCGTTTGCCCCTGCATGAGGACGCCTGGCGGCTGGCGGAGAAAGATGGGATGCCGGCGGGCCTGCATGGGCTGGTCGATGGGGAGGATTATGAGCTGCTGTTCGCGATGGATCCCGAGGCGGTGCCGGCGATCGTGAACCTCACGCAGGTGCCGGTGACGGCGATCGGAACGGTGGTGGAGGCGGCCAAGGGGCTGTCGCTGGTCGATGCCGGCGGCGGGCGGCACCGCTGGCCGCGCGGCGGGTGGGAGCACCAGTGAGCGGCGCCCGGTGAACGGCGCCCAGGGAGCGGGCGTGGCTCAGCCCGCTGCCTTCTTCACCAGCGCCTTGATGCGCGTTTCCGCGGCGGGGGTCCACTCCGTGAGTGCGAAGGCGGTGGGCCAGAGGGAGCCTTCGTCGAGATGGGCCTTGTCGCTGAAGCCCAGGGTGCAGTAGCGGGTTTTGAACTTCTGCGAGCTTTGGAAGAAGCAGACGACCTGCCCCTCGTCGTTGGCGTAAGCGGGCATGCCATACCAGGTGCGGGGGGCGAGCTGAGGGGCGATGGCCTGCATGAGGGCGTGCAGGGATTGGGCCATGCTGCGATCGGGTTGCGCCATGGCGGTGATCTTGGCGAGCAGGTCCGCTTCGCCGTCGGCTTTGCTGGCGCTGGGGCCGCGGCGGGCGGCGGCTTTGCGTTCCGCGGCATACTCCTTCATGGCCGCCTTTTCTTCGTCGGTGAAGGCGGCGGATGCCTTGGCGGGTTTTGCGGCGGCAGGTTTTTTCGTGGGCATCGGTGATTCCCTTTTTTTGTCAGCGTGGTGCTTGTCAGAGCGGCGACGATCAGACCCGTGACCGCCCGCGAAGGGCCAGGATCAGTTCCACCTCGCCGGGCTGCCGGCCCAGTTCCTGGGCAATTTCGCGGGCGTTGCGGCCGGCGTCGGCGAGTTGATAGATGGGTCGGTACGCGGGGTCTTCCGCGGGGGCCGGGGCTCCGCGTTCCTGCCGCAGGCGGTTGAGCAGCTCCGCCCCGCCCATCACCGCGGGTCGCTCGGCGGGGCGCACAGGACTCGCCACGGCGGGCGCTGGGGCCTGGGTGAGGAGGCCTTCGAGACGCTTGATTTTCTCGTCCGCCTCGACCACCAGCTGCTCGAGCTTGCGGTAGCGGTTGTCCACCTGCGCCGCCGCCCGGCGGGCCGTTTCTTCGACCTCCGTCAGGAGCGCCTGCACTTCGGTGGTCAGTTCGCGGACATTCAGCGCCGACCGCGGCACGCCGCTGTTGCTGCCGATGCTCGCGGCCAAGGGTGCCCGCGGTGCCTCGGCCAGGGCCGGTCCGCCGGTGTCGCCCCCGCCCGCCGGCTGTTTGGCCGCCGCGATCTTCCGCCAGCGCCGCAGCGCATAGATGAGCGCTGCCCCGCTGCCCAAAAGCGCCACCTGGGAGGCACTCATTCCTAAAAATGTCTCGGCCAATAATCGCATCTGTGGCGAGCATACAAAACCCCTCCGCCTAACGCCAACCGCCCTTTATCGGGCCTCGCGTTGCTGGACGGTTTACCCTGTGGTTAGTTTTTGCAATAATGCCCCGTCTCGACTTGAGCAGATGCCCGTCATCTGGCCGATATCCCTCTCAGGCGCCCCGCCCGGCCGGCCGCGCCATTTGGAAATGCATGCAAAGGAGCGTCGGTGAAACCCATCAAGAAAACGTCCATCGCTTTGGCCCTTGCCGCGGGTGTTTTCGCGGCCATACCCTTCACCTACGCGCAAACCGGCGGCGCAGCGACCACGACGCCTGCGGCGCCGGCCCCCGGGTCGGCTCTTGAACCCGACTTCACCAAGCCGGTGGCCGTCATCAACGACCGCGAAATCAACAACAAGGCCTACTACGAGATGCTCCTGCAGGTCTCGGGCCTGCGCGTTTATGAGGAAATCCGCGACTGGGTGCTCATCCAGCAGGCCTGCTCGGGGGCGGGCATTCCCACCTCCGGCGAGACGTTTCAGAAAGCCGTGCAGGCCGAGATCGACCGCACCCTCGATGGCATCTCCCAGCAGACCAAAAGCACCGGCAACCAGATCACCGATCGCGAGCAGCGTTGGCGCATCATGAACCAGACCCTGGCCCAGCGCGGCGTGGTGCAGTCGGAATTCGCCCTGGGCGTGCAGCGCGCCGCGGGCCTGCGGCTGCTGGCCAAGGGGCACGTCGTGGTCAATGACGCCGAGCTGAAACAGGCTTTCGAAGCCCGCTATGGCGCCAAGGTGGAGGTGGACCTTATTTCCGTCCCTGATCTGATCACGGCCGACAAGGTTCGCACCCTCATCACCACCCAGGGCAAAAAGCCCCTGGAGGTCAACCAGGCCATCGGCGTTCCGGTGCAGTCCCTCACCATCTCCAAGAACGCCGACCAGATCCCGCAGATCCGGGATGCCGCCTTCAATCTCAAAGTCGGCGAACTTTCCGCGGCCATCCCCGCCCCGAACCATCAACCCGGCCTGGTGCTGCTCTATCTCCAGAAGAAAGACGCTGCCGACCCCAGCGCCAAGATGGACAACCCCACCATCCAGAAGGAAATTCACGATTTCGTCTACAACATCAAAGAGACGGAGTGGATGAACAACCACCTCAACTTCCTGCGGGCTTCCGCCCATATCACCGTCAATGACCCCACCCTTTTCTCGCAGATTCAGGCGCAGCAGGCCCAGCAGGCCACCACCCAGGCGGCCAGCGAACCGGCGCCCGTCGGTCTGCCTTCGCCCGGTGCCGCGCCCGCGCCCGCGCCCCGTTAACCTCCTCGAGTTCCGCCATCCCGAGCCACCGGAACTCGCAAGTTCCGGTGGCTCGGTTTATTTTGGTCTCGCTTTTCCTTCCTGAAAGGTCCTTTCCATGGCTGGCGGCTCCTCCGATCCCTTTACCATCGACGTCTCCACCCGCATCCGGCGGCTCCCCCCGTACCTCTTCGCTCGCCTCAACGCCCTCAAGGCGCAGAAGCGCCGCGCCGGTGCGGACGTCATCGACCTGGGCATGGGCAATCCCATCGACCCCTCCCCCGAGTTCGTCCTCGACAAGCTTGCCGAGGCCTCACGCGATGCGCGCAACCATCGCTACAGCGTTTCCGTCGGCCTCTACAACCTGCGCCGCGAAGTCGCCCTCAAGTACAAGCGCCGCTACGGCGTCGAGCTCGATCCCGATACCGAAGTCGTCGCCACCATCGGCTCGAAGGAGGGCTTCTCTCACCTGATGCTGGCCCTGCTTTCCGCCGGCGACACGGTCATCGTGGGCGACCCCGCCTACCCCATCCACATGTACGCCGTCACCCTCGCCGGGGGCAGCGTGTTGTCGGTTCCCCTGGGCAACGATGACGCCTTCCTGGCGCGGATCGAGCACAACCTGCAGAACCTTCAGCCGCGGCCGAAGCTGGTGATCTTCAACTACCCCCACAATCCGTCGGCCATCACCGTCAACGCCGACTTCTGGGACAAGGCCGTCGCTTTGGCCAAGAAATACAATGTGCTGCTGATCTCCGATTTCGCCTACGGCGAGACCTGCTTCGGCAGCTACAAGGCTCCCTCCTTCCTCGCCGCCGCCGGATCGAAGGAGGTAGGCGTCGAGTTCTACACCATGTC
>CALCHA010000216.1 GCA_937901265.1 uncultured Phycisphaerales bacterium | reverse complement strand
GCCGGTGCAATGGCGGGAAGCCGTTGGCGTCCCCGTTGAGCATGTCGAGCTTGTGGGCCATTTCGTGGATCACCACATTGTGGCCCGGTTTCCTCCCGCTATTCAGCACATCCGCCCACGACAGGATCACCGGTCCACGCCCCCAGGCCTCACCGGCCATCACGGTATGGGTCTGGTGAACCACTCCCGCGGCGTCCGTGTGTTCGCGCTGTGGAATGAACGCCGCCGGGTACACGATGACGCTGTGCCAACCGTCGTACCAGTCAAGGCCCAGCTTCAGGATCGGTACGCAAGCGTGGGTCGCGAGCAAGACGCGGTCGGCGTCGTCAAGCTGCAGCCCCTTGACCGGCTCCAGCGACTTGCTCTCCAGGAACAACGTCGCCAGTACGCGTAGCGTGGCCTGGTCGGAAGCGCCCAGCCGACGGGCTGGGGCGCAGCGTCGAAGCGCGTCGCGCCAGAGCGATTCGGCGATCGGGTACCGGGCGACGGTGCGTCGTGCGCGCCAGTTTCTGATTTTGTCGAACATGGCCACATGCTGGAGGGAGTCGTAGAACAGCATCTGGGCCAAAGTGCGCTTTCTCAAGCAGGAAAGCCCGGTCCGTCTCAACATGCCCCGTTTGGTATCAGCCTCGCCCAAGCAATCAGACGCTGCTCACGCCACCTTGCCCATGCTTGCCAACCACCTGCCATTCCGACCAACGTCGAACTGTCCAGGGCGGTGCTGCATTGGCTGGCCAGGTTGCCGAGGTAGGCAGGAATATCCGGAAGGGCCCTGACGCGCCTTGATTCCGCCTTGATGCCATCCCTGGTTGAACTGCGCAAAAAGGAACGGCCCCGAAGGGCCGTTCTGGTTGTGCTGCTTTGAAAATTGTCAGCTTACAGGACTGACGATTTCCGGCGGCGCATGCTCAGGCCGACGATCGCGAGCAGGCCAAGACCCATCATGCCAAGGGCACCTGGCTCAGGCACGCCGACAGGGGAGGCACTGAATGCCACGTTGTCGAACTCGAATGCGTACTCTGAACTGCTCGCCACGACCGTGTCGTACGACCCGGTAAGGAAGTTGATGTTGACGTAGCACGTGCCTAGCGCTCCCTGATTGCCGCCGACACAATTCCCGGTCCCTGCCGAGTTCGAGACGTCGCCGCCGGTGAATGTGGCAACCTCCACGCCTCCGCTGTAGAAGGTCAGCGTGTTGTACGAATCCACGGACCCCCACAACAGGCCAAAGTACTGCTGTTGCGCTCCGAACGTCAGCGTCACGTTCGCACCAGCCTTGGCCCCATCGGACCCGCTGGTGAGAAAGGTCGTCGCATCCGCGCCGGAGGTCGTCGGGTCACCGAACAGGACACCATTGCTGTTCGAAATGAACGGTGCCGCGTACGCGCCATCGACAGAGCCTTGCACCGCCTGCGCATCCGGCGTGAACGTGACCGTGATGCCAGTGGCCGTCGTGCCGCCGGCGCTGCCGAGAGCGAGCGAGTCGAAGTTTTCGTAGTGGTCGGCGCCAGTGGGGACGCCACCTACTGAACCGCTCAGTATGGCCGTGGCATTCGCCGCGGGGGCGGCCACGAAGCCGATCGCGAGCGCGCCTGCTGCAAGCAGGGCGTGCAGGCGGGGGATCTGTAGTCTGCGCTGTAGTTTGCTGTTCATTTTTCCATCTCCGGATGGCTTGACATGCGTCCGTGGGTTCCAGGGGTCGAACATCACGGTTTTCTTGCATGAAGAGCGAAGCATTTCCTGTGCCAATTAGTAACCTATTGTTTTATATGAACATATTAAAATGCCCATCGCGATGATATCGGGATTCTGTAAAGAATCTCGACGTTTTTCTGCAGGAATTGCAATCCGCAATCCGCTGAAGATCGGCGCGCACTTTCGACCGGTCGTTGCGGCACATCTGCTGGATGAGGTTGAGGCTGCGAGCGGCGCCACATGCGAACGTAAAGGGGACCGAGGAAATCAAGCGCCTCTCGCCTGGCCGCGTGAACGCCGGCATCGCCCCGGGGGCCTTGTGGGGACGGGTGTCCCAGGGCTTTTCCAGGATCATCCCGGGGCGCGTGATCGCCGAAGTCGTGGTCTTGCGGCGTCTGGCTCGTGCAACCGTGGGGTCCTGGCGGCGCCTGGTGCCGGCCACCGCGGTGGTTGCTGTCGTCGAACCAAATCCGGCCCCGGGTTTCCCGACTCCCGAACGCAGCCGATGCGCGACTGCGTTCGGGATAGGTGCTGCCGTGGAAGGCGGCGATGGGCGGAAGTCAGCTGATTGGCCTCGCGAGCGTCAAGCAGCGCGAGACGCTTTGCGCAATTCTGCCGACCGACGCCAGGCGAACAGGCCGAGCACGCCTGCGCCAAACAACCACAGGAAGTTTGGCTCCGGCACTGTCGCCGTGGCGCCGGCAAATTGGGTTGAGCTGAGCGTGTACCCGCCGTCGGTCGTAGGCGTGAACACGGAAAGCCCGTAAGTCAATCCGCCCGGCGTTCCAAACACATCGGGCGGAACTACCCCGTCGCTCCACAGACCCACGACGTCACCGTTGTCCAGCGTAAACATTGCGCCGAAGATGTCCAGGACGCCGCCGTAAAAGGTGTACGGAGGACTCCCTGGCGGACACACCAGCGGCGAACCACTCGCGTAGAACAGATTGTCAAACGAATACGGATTCCCATCCGCGGTCAGCCAGCTGAAGCTCTTTGGAAGCGTTTCGCCTGGGGGCGCCACGCCTGGACTGGTCGCAATTACCCCGGTGATCGACACATTGCTCGCGCCGTCCGAAAACATGCCGCTGGCGCCGACGATGTACTGAGCGCCCGCCGGGTCGTAGATCGAGAGCGGGGGCGAGATATTATTGTCAGCGTCGTTTTGGTCAAACGCCGGCTGATAGTTGGCACTGGCGTCGGGATCGGTCGCGAGCGTCAGATCGACGTAGCCACTACCCGCGCTTCCGCTGAAGTTGATCCTGACCGGGTTTGCATGGGCATACGGCCCGAATGCAAACATTGCCAGCATTGCGCCGCCCGTCAAAAGGCCAGCCTTCATCGAGATCCCTGTTATCGCATTCATCGTGGCAACCTCCTCGTGGTATTTCGAGCAGGGCGCAGCGCTCTGCAGGTCTGTTTTGGAGACTCCCAGGCGGAGCATTTCACGTGCCAGTCATGCAGGTGGTTGTTTTTGCTGAGCGTGTTCCAGGGGCAGGCGGCCCGATCAGAAATTGTTGTAAAGAATTTCGACGCTTCTGCGATTGCGGCTGATCCACAGGCCGCGGTTCGCGGCAGCCTCGCCCGGCGTGGAGATATGGCGGCCCGTCCCCGTCATCCATTTGAAGATGGTGCATTGAGTGCCCCACACCTCTGGGTAGATGTGGGAGCCGCACCCCGGGAGTTTCCGGGAGAGCTTGGCGCGGCGTGGGCGGAGCCGATGGGGACTGTTCCGGCGCGAATGGGCGCGGGCACCGGCCGTCAGCGTCGCGTAATCCGTGATGCGCTTTTGAAGCCGGGTCTCCCGGGGTGGGGAGCCGGTTTTTTTGGCCAGGAAGCCGAAACCGCGACACCGACGGAAACCAGCCTGGAAGCCGGCGCGGAGGCTGAGGGTTCCCCACGCCTTCATGCCATCGCCAATAACCGGGATCGGGTTCATTCTCCGCGCTTCATCACCTTGCCGAAGCGCAAGGCAGCAGCGCAGCGGCGGCCGTCG
>CALCHA010000215.1 GCA_937901265.1 uncultured Phycisphaerales bacterium | reverse complement strand
CCAGGGGTCTTCGTGGATTGATTCAATATAGGGGCCGTGCCAGTCGGGGGTGTTGGGGGGAGGGGTGACGAGGACGGAGAAGGCTTCGGCGTTGGTGGGGTGGCGACCGGTGTCGACTTCGAAGGCGTCGATGGCGGTTTTTAAATTGGAGATTTGGCTTTGACTGGGGGAGATGGAGCCGTGGCTGTCGATCACGACCAGGGGCATCCAAAGGGCGAACAGGATCAAGAGGCAGCCAGTGCAGAGGATCCAAAGGAAGCGATGGGAGGGGAGTGCTGGCATGAGGGATGTACGTTGGCGGGGCGGGGAGGTTCGGAGGGAAGTGGTGGGGAGGTGGCGAGGGCACAGTGGCCCGCGGCGTCGCGGACGCCGGGCTTTTTTGGGGGGAGATGGGGGGGATCAGGCGTCGGTGAGGTGGACGGTGAGGAGCATGTGGGATTGTTCGACGGCGTGGAGGTCGTGTTCGATGCCGGGGGCGAGGAGGAGGAGGTGGCCGGCGTGGAGATCGTGGGGGACGCCGCCCGCAGTGACGCGGAGGTGGCCGCGGAGGAGGTGGATGGAGACGTCGCCCTTGGCGCGGTGGGAGCGTAAGCCGGCGCCGGGTTCAAAAATGAAGAGCGAGACGGTTTGGGCGGCGTGCTTGTAGAGGGTTTTCTGGCGGTGGCCGGGGTCGCCGAGGTGGGGTTCGCGGAGGAGCGCGTCAGCTTCGGCGGCGAGGTCGAAGGCGTGTTGCGGGGTAGCGAAGCGGAGGTCGGGGTGGGTGCGCATGCGGTCGGGGGCGGGTTGCTGCGGTTCGGTCATGGGTCGCTCCAGGGACTTGAGGGAAAGATGCGGTTAGTTTACCGCGGCGGGCTTGGTTTTGCGCTGGAGGAGGGCCTGGAGGACGAGGGCCTCGTTGTGTTGTTCATCCTTGGCACCGAAGAGCAGGGTGATGGTTCCGGCGCGGGCTTTGTCGCGGAGGGTCTGGAGGGGGAGGGGGCATTTTTTCAGTTCAGCGCGGTAGCGCTTCTGGAATTCCGGCCATTTGAGAGGATCGTGGGCGAACCATTTGCGGAGGTCGCTGGAGGGGGCGACGTCTTTGAGCCAGAGGTCGACCGCGGCGCGTTGTTTGGAGAGCCCTCGCGGCCAGAGGCGATCGACGAGGATGCGTGTGCCGTCGTCGGGAGACTTGGGAAGGTAGACGCGTTTGAGGCGGACCATGGTGGGACTCCGGGGTTGCTCCGCGGGGACGAGGTGGAGGGGGATCAGAGTTGGGTGCCGCCGGCATAAGCGGGGAGCTTGGAGGGGTCGCCGGCGTGTTGCAGGATGTCGGCGCGGCGGGCTTTCATTTCCTGGCCGATGGCGGTGACCTGATCGGGGGCGAGGGATTTTCGGGCGAGTGGGAAGATGGCGGTGTCTTCGAGGTGGATGTGGCCCTTGTAGAGTTCAGTGAGGTCGGTGAGCCGCTGGCGGAGGGTGGCGCGGGGTTCGGGCGCAAGTTGGCCGGCGGCGAGCCATTGCTGGCCGAGGGCATCGACGTCGTTGTGCCAGACTTCAGCGCGGAGGTGGTCGGCCTGAAGGCCTTCAACCCGTGCGAGGGCGTCGTGGACTTCGTCGCTGGCGCATTGCCGGAGGCGCGGGAAGAGGGATTCTTCTTCATCGAGGGTGTGGCGCGGGGCCGCTTCCTTGAAGTAGCGGAGCGCGATGAGCAGCGCGCGGCGGGTTTCGTCGGTGAGGCGGCCATCGGGGGAGGCGTCGACGACGCGCGTGAGCACGGCGAGGAAATGTTCAATGCGGCGATGGCAATCCTGGAGAAGATCGAGCGGCTGATCGAAGTTGGCCTGGTGGGGGGCACCGATCTGAACAGGCATGGGGGGCTCCTTGGTGGGGGGAATTGCGGGCGAAGGGATAGGCGTGCACGGCCACAATCGCGGGCGCATTGTGGCGCGCGCGATTGGGCGATTGCAAGCGGGAGTCAGGCTTGTGCACGGACGGGGGCGGCGGCGGTGCGGGTGATGCGGACGCGCCAGGTTTCGGGCCCCTGCTCGAGGTAATTCCAGGAGAACTGGCCACGGAGGCGGAAGTCGAACTGGTTGTGCAGCGGGGCGGGATCGTGGTCGTTGACGAGCTGCAGGGATTGCCCGACCTGGAGGTTTTCGAAGGTCTGGAAGATGAGGGGGTGGCGCTGGGGCCGCGGGATGATGCGGATATCGAGAGTTTGTGCGTCGGTTTGCGTGTCGCTCATGGCGGGACCTTTCAGGAAAGGAGTGAAACGAACGGGCGCGACAGGTGCGTCCGGTGGATAGAGACATTTTATGGGGCTGTCGCGGGGCGTCTTTGCTCGCGGACAATGAGCGGCGATTTTGTGCGCGGGGGCGGGTTATTTTTCGTTGGCGATGCAGCGCAGGAGGTGCAGCTTGCGGAGGATGAGCTTTTGGCGGCCGGTGTCGAGCAGGCCATCGCGTTTCCACTGGCTGAGGATCCGGCTGACGGTGAAGAGGGTGGTGCCGGTCATATCGGAGAGGTCCTGGCGGGAAAGGCGTGCGGCGATGCGGATGCCCCCGGGCGTGGGCGTGCCGGTCTGGTCTGCGAGGCGGAGCAGGGCGCGGGCGATGCGCTGGTGAACGGACTCGGTGGTGAGTTCGCGGAGGCGGTCCTGCAGTTCGACGATGCGGTTGGCCATGGCGAGCATGAGGTTGCGGGCGAGGGGGGGATAGCGATCGACGAGGGTCGAGATGGCGGAGGCGGTCCAGCAGAGGACGACGGAGGGTTCGATGGCGGTGGCGGTGACGGGGTA
>CALCHA010000214.1 GCA_937901265.1 uncultured Phycisphaerales bacterium | reverse complement strand
GTGGGGAATTCCGGGACCAATGGAGATGCGGAGGGCGGCAATCTCGCTCCGTATGGCTCGACCCAGGGCGGTGGGGGGGTTCCGAAGGCATCCTTTTATGGCACCGGTGGAGCGGCCACGCGCATCGTCTACATCCTCGACCATTCCGGCTCGATGATCGACAACTTCGATTATCTGAAGAAGGATGCGGCCAAGTCGCTGCAGAACCTGCTGCCGGTGCAGTTCGTGAACATCATCATGGTGTCGCAGACGGCCGAGACGGTCGGCGGGAACCAGCTCGAGCGTGCCACCGCCGCGACGAAGGCGAGCCTCATTGAAAAGCTGACGGACAATTTTGTGGCGCAAGGGCAGAACGATGACCTGCTGCCCCCGTTCCAGGACGCCTTTGAACGCGCCTTTGCCATGAAGCCCGAGATGATTTATTTTCTCACCGACGGCCACTTCGATCCGGCGCTGATGGACGTGGTCGCCCGGTTGAACAAGGACAAGAAGGTGAAGATTCACACGCTGGCCTTCGTCAACCACGATGCCAGTTACGAGGATCAGCTGCAGGCGCTGGCCAAGAGCAACGGCGGCACCTACAAGTTCATCTCGCAACAGGATCTCGCCAAGTGAACCGCCCCGCCCCGCTTCCGACAGGAGATTCTCTGGATGGCTTTTGCTAAATGGCTTCCCCGGCTGGTGATGCCCGCGGTGCTGCTGCTCGCGGCCGTGCCGGCATTTGCGGATGATTCCGGTGCTTCGGCTGCCACGAAGGGGCTCAACCTCCCGTCGTGGGTGTTTGCCTCGTTTGACTACTTTGTGCTCGGACTGCTGGCGCTGGCCTCCATCGCGGGTGTGGCGCTGGCGATCGACGCGATCATCCACATCCGAGAGAGCAAGATCGCCCCGGCCAAGACAACGGCGCACCTGCGCTCGCTGATCGACAATCGGCAGTACCAGGATCTGCTGGATTTCACCGCCACCGACACGACCTTCGTGAGCCACGCGCTGCATGCGGCGATCAAGCGGGCGCATCTGAAGTATGCGGTGATGCATGAGGCGCTGGAGACCTCCATCAGCGACCAGACCTCGAACTGGTTTCGCCGCATCGAGCCGCTGAACGTCATCGGGAACATCGGCCCGCTGCTGGGGCTGCTGGGCACGGTTTTGGGCATGATCATGGCGTTCAACGAGCTGATGCATGGGGGCGGCGGCGGGCCTGGCGGGACGACGGCGTCGCGGCTTGCCGGGGGGATTGGCACGGCGTTGTGGCATACGTTTCTGGGGCTGCTGGTGGCGATTCCCTGCCTGGTGATGTATGGCTTTTATCGCACGAAAGTCGACCGCATCACGACGCATGCGGCGGGCATCGCGGAGGAATTGCTGGAGAGCCTGCGCCCCGCGCCGGGCGATGAGGACAATTTCCGCCGCCGCAAACCCGCCCGTGAGAGCGCCATCCAGACGGAGCGCGAGCCCGTCGCCGAGGCTCAGGCCGTTCCTGAATAATTCCATTTCCCCGCCGCCCGCAGGAGGACGCACCTCGTGAGACGCAGGGGCCTTGAACCCATGCACGACGACCACATCAACGTTACCCCGTTGATCGACGTGGTCATGTGCCTCATCATCTTCTTCATGATCTGCGGCAATCTTGCCAAGGATGAGGGCAACGACAAGGTCACCGTTCCGACGGCGTCGCTTGGCCAGGAGCTCAACGACCAGCGCGACCGGCTGATCATCAATGTGGTGGGCGCTGCGCAGGCGATGAAGGGGGGCGTGATCGATCCCTCGGTGGCTCCGCAGATTTACGTGCGCGGGCAAGAGATGGCCCCCAGCGGTCTGGCGGGCTATCTGGAAAAGGAAAAGAACAACGCCCCGGACCTCAAGGTGATCCTGCGGGCGGACCGCGAGCTGGCCTACAACTGGATCGCCCCGATCCTGATTTCCTGTGCTCAGGCCAACATCAAAAGTGTACATTTTGCCACCAAGGACGACTGATTTTCACCCCGGCCTTCCGCAGGCCCGACGGAGCCCTTCATGCCCGCACGCTATGCACCGCTGCGAAAAATGTCCGCCCATGTCGGCCCCAACATGACGCCGATGGTGGACATCGTGCTGTGCATCCTGATTTTCTTCATGCTGGGGGCCAGCATTGCGGTGCCGGAGCTGGTTCTCACGGGCAAGACGGCGGTGGACAAGGCGGGGCTGGGCAGCAACACGACCGACGCAAAGATGCCCGCGGTGCGGATGAACATCGTGCTGCATCGGCAGAATGACCGTACGTTCGTGACGGCGTTCGACGACACGCCGCTGCCGATGGACGGGGCGGATTCCCCTGATCAGTCGCACAATCAGGTGATCGCCAGCACGCTGATGGCGAAAAAGTCGCGGCTGAGCGATGACGTGCAGGTGATCATCGTTCCCGACAAGCTGGTGCCCTATCAGGACGTCATCACGATCTACAATGACTGCGTGCGCGCCAAGTATCAGCAGGTGGCTTTTGCCGCCGCCCAGGGGTGATCGGGTGGGGTGACTCTTGTCTTTCGAGTGGGTGATGAACAGGTGAAATGAACAAGTTTGTTGACACTCTCTGCGTCGCGGCGATCGCGGCGGCGATGGCCGGAAGCGCGGTCTGCGCCGCGGGGGCGGGCGCGCCCGGCGCGGTCGCGGCGGAGTATCGGCTGTCGCCGCGCTCCGATTCACGCTTTGCCGCGGAGTTGCTGCGCCTCAACCAGCCCGATCTCATTACCGCGCAGGAGGCGGCGGCAAAGGGGACGCCTGCCGCGGACTTGTGGAAGGCGCAGGGGATCATCGTGCAGTGGCCGGAGCTCTCGAAAAATCGCGCCAACGCCGCGCGGGCGACGGGGGAGTATGTGGATGCCGTGGGGACCTATCTCGATTCGCAGAGCGCGGGGATTGACGGGGTGTGGGCGCTGGATCAGGCGAAGTTCATCATCGGGCGGCTGGCGGAGCCTTTCATCAGCCGGATGGA
>CALCHA010000213.1 GCA_937901265.1 uncultured Phycisphaerales bacterium | reverse complement strand
GGTTGCTGGGCAAGGCGGGGATCACGCCGGGGTCGGATGTGATTGTGAATGAGCGGACCTATGGGCAGGTGCTTAATGAAGCGGTGGAGGTTCCGACGCTGCCCGGGAAGGCGGCGGATGCGGTGCAGCGCGTGACGCCGGGCGCGGCCCCGATGCACTTTAGCGTTGCAGCGCAGGCGAAGGGGGAGGCCACGCAGGTGGAACTGGTGCCCTTCTGCCGGGTGGCGCACGAGCGCTATGTGATGTATTGGAAGGCGGAAAGCTGAGGAGCCGGGCCCGGCGCTGCGGCGTCCACTTACACATTCGCGGCGAGGCGTCGTTCCGCTACAATCCTTCATCGCCGGAATTGGAAAAGGAAGTTTGCATGTCTGAAGCCAGCGACGTTTTTCCCGCCATCAAGGCCCCCGACACGACCGCTCCGCTGCTGGAGGCGATCGCGCATCGCTGGTCGCCGCGGGCGTTTCTCGACAAGGCGGTGCCGGCCGACGTGCTCAAGACGCTCTTTGAGGCGGCGCGTTGGGCGGCATCCTGCTTTAACGAGCAGCCGTGGCGTTACTGTGTGGCGTTGAAGGCGGACGCGGAGGGCTTTGAGAAGCTGCTGTCGATCCTCGCGCCGAAAAATCAGGAGTGGGCGAAGGGCGCCCCGGTGCTGTTGCTGTCGATGGGTCGCAAGACGTTCACGCACAACAATGCGGTGAACCGTCATGGTTTGCACGACACGGGGGCGGCGTCGGCGACGCTGGCGATCCAGGCGGCGAGCATGGGGCTGCAGCTGCACCAGATGGCGGGGTTTGATGCGGACAAGGCACGGCTGGTGCTGAAGATCCCGGCCGAGTTTGAACCGGCCGCCGCCGGGGCACTGGGCTATCCCGGCCCGGCGTCGACGCTGCCCGAGACGTTTCAGAAGGGCGAGCTGGCCCCGCGGCCGCGCAAGCCGCTGGGGGAAATCCTGTTCAACGCCGCGTTTGGCAGCGCGCTGAAAGTCTGACGCCACGTTCCTGATCACGTTTTTACCGGAGCCTCTCTCATGGCCAAAGTTTCCCGCCCGGCCGCGGTCCCCGAGAAATTCACCTTCGGCCTCTGGACGGTCGGCAACATCGGCCGCGATCCTTTTGGCGGGCCGGTGCGGCGGCAATTGACACCGCCGCAGCTGGCGGAGCTTCTGGGGTCTGTCCCGGGGGTCTACGGGGTCAATTTTCATGACAACGATCTGGTGCCCATCGACGCCACGCCGGCGCAGAAAGCACGCATCGTCCGCGACTTCCAGAAGGCGCTGAAGAACAACAACCTGGTGGTCCCGATGGCGACCACGAACCTCTTTTCTGACCCGGTCTTCAAGGATGGTGCCTTCACCTCCGGCGACGCGCGCGTGCGCGCTTACGCCCTTCAAAAGACCATGGCCGCCATGGACCTCGGGGCGCAGTTCGGCGCGAAGACCTACGTTTTCTGGGGCGGCCGCGAGGGTGCTGAGACCGACGCCGGCAAAGATCCGGTCGATGCCCTCCGCCACTTCCGCGACGCGCTCAATTTTCTCTGCCAGTATTCCATGGAAAACGACTACGGCTACCGCTTCGCCCTTGAAGCCAAGCCCAATGAGCCCCGCGGCCACATCTACCTTGCGACCACCGGCAACTGCCTGGGCTTCATCGAGACGCTGGATTATCCCGAGATGGTCGGCGTGAAGCCCGAGGTGGCGCACGAGGGCGCGCACCGAGCGCGCGTCGCCGATGCGTCCGAGC
>CALCHA010000212.1 GCA_937901265.1 uncultured Phycisphaerales bacterium | reverse complement strand
CCGCGCCCGAGGGGATCATGGCGTAGCTTTCCGGCGTCAACGCGGGATAATCAAAGAAGCCCATCAGCCCCTTGCGTTCGCCTTCCAGACCCACAAATCCCCGCGAAACCCAGCCCTTGCCCTCAAACGCGCCCGTGCCCGAGATCGACCGCAGGGCGGAGAGCCCCATGGCATCGATGATCACGGGGGCAAATTGCTGCACTTCGGGCTGCGGAATTTTCGTCGTGGCCTCCAGCAGGCTCTGCACCCCCGCCGCTCCATCCACATAGAGCGACAGCACGGGCACGCCGGGCACCTTGCTCTGCGCCATGGCGGCCTTGAACTTTGCTGACGCGCTGAGCGCCTCGCCGGGGGCGGTCGCCATCCACTTGTCCGCTGCCACTCCTGCGCCGACATTCAGCACCAGATAGTCGCCCGACGCCACCACCGAGATGGGCGGGGTGTTGGGATCCTTCTCCTTCTTGTCGATCGCAGACTGCGCCAGCGCCGCCATCTCCTGCGCCCGTGACGAACCCACTTTGCTCACCACCGCGATCTTCGGCATGGGCGTGGCGCCGGTGAAATCCACCGGCCCGACATACAGCATCCCCGGAGCGTGGATCACCGATTCCGTCCACCCCTTCATCAGCGCGATCCCCGCCTTCTTGTCCGGCTCATCTGCCGCGGCTTCCTGCGCCTGCGACAGCGCCTTCTCGATGCGCCCCCGAATGTCCAGGGCGTTCACAATCCCTTCCAGATTCGACCCCTTGTAGCCCTCGCCCGCGGCGTCCATCCCGGCCCACTCCATATACACCATCGCGTCGGCGGGCACGTGGTCGGCCATCCCCTGGGCCCGTGCCTGGCGCGCCCACAGCCCCAGCGCAGCCGCGGCCAACGCCATCGCCACCAGCGACCGCCGCCCCGCCATTTGCCCTGCTGCCTGCTTCGCTGCCTGCAATGTCTTGTGATGGTGCCGCATGGTTGTTCTCCAAGGTGGTTCGGTGAAGTTCATCGCCCCGGTCGTTCGTCCGGGGCATTCGCTGTGCGTGGTGCCCGCGCCCGGCGAAACACAGTGCTCCGCCTAGAAGCGACATTCTAACCTCCGACCCGCAAAAACACCTCTTGCGCTCGGTATTGCTTAGCCCGATACGAAGCCATCATCGGTTATTTTGAAATCGGACGCCACCGACCCTCACTTGTGTTGTTTCGCGGCCCGGCGCCGCTAAAGTATGAGGGATGCGGGCATTTTGCCCCATCCCGCGTTGCGTTTGTTGGCCCGGGATACCCTATGACTTTGCCTCATCTGGCTGCCTGGGCGCTATTCCTTGGCCTCGTTCTGGCCATGCTGTCGGTGGACCTCTTCGTCCTCCACCGCAAGCCCCACACCATTCGGCTTAAAGAGGCCGCCCTGGGGGCGCTCATCCCCGTCGCCCTGGCGATGCTCTTCATCATTCCCGTCTATTTTGCATACCAATACCACTGGTTCGACCTGGGGACCCTGCCCACTGCCCACCTTGCCCCCTCTGAGGCCGCCTACTACCCCAGCGATGGCCCGCGCGCCGCCGCCCAATACCTCACCGGCTACCTCGTCGAGCTCTCCCTCTCGGCCGACAACGTGTTTTTGTTCGTCCTGCTCATGAACTTCTTCCGCGTGCCCCCGACGCTGCAGCACCGCGTGCTGTTCTGGGGCGTGCTGGGTGCCCTGATCATGCGCGCCGTCATGATCCTCGTCGGCGGGGCGCTGCTCCTGCGCTTCCACTGGATCATCTACCTGTTCGGGGCCTTCCTTCTGCCCACCGGCTGCAAAATGTTCTTTGCCGGCGATACTCCCAAAGACCCCTCCACCTCCTTCGCCGTGCGCTTCGCCCGGAAGATCCTGCCCATCCACCCCAACTTCGATGGCAAGAAATTTTTCACCCGCATCAACGGCAAACGCTTCGCCACCACCCTCTTTGTCGTGCTCCTCTGCATCGAAATCACCGACCTGGTCTTCGCCCTCGATTCCATCCCCGCCATCTTCGGCATCACCAAAGACACCTTCCTGGTCTTCACCTCCAACGTCTTCGCCATCATCGGCTTGCGCTCGCTCTACTTCCTCCTCGCCGGCATCATGGACAAATTCCACTATCTCCGCCTCGGTCTGGCCTTCATTCTGGCGTTCGTCGGCACGAAGATGCTTCTGCCCCTCGCGGCCGAAGCCTACGCCCACTTCACCCACACCCCCGACCCCGACTGGCGCATCAACGACTGGATCTCGCTCAGCGTGATCCTCGGCGCTCTCACC
>CALCHA010000211.1 GCA_937901265.1 uncultured Phycisphaerales bacterium | reverse complement strand
GGGCGTGGGAGATGATGGCACGGGGGCGCGGGAGGCGGGCGTCGAGGTGCCAGGGATGGTTGGGATGCGGGATGCGGAACTCGTCGGAGGAGTCGAGAAGTGCGGCAGCAAGGAGGGCGGGGTCGGTGGGGGGGGGCGACATGTGGTCATTGTAGGCAATGGTCACGGTTTGCAGATGGGGTCCAAGCGCCACGCGACGAATTTTTGGGAAAGAGGGAGGCGGTGAGTAAGTATACGGGATTTTTTTGGTAGGAGTGGATGAGGTGGGGTCGTATAATGAGGGACCAGCGATTTGAGCTCTGAAGTTGGCGAAAGCGTTTGTGTCGTCCGATAAAAGGGTTCCGCTGGATCGGTGCGTGATCCAAACGCGGCGTTTAGCAGCGATGGACAGCGTGCTGTCTCAGTAACCACGGAGGATACTTATGGCGGTGGATACCCCAGGCCTTACGGAGAAGGCACCGGTGCACATGTCGCCGCGGTTCAGCGGTCCGGACAAGTTCATGAAGGAGTTGCGGCGGCGGGTGGACGAGTATTTTGAGAAGACGGGGCGGCGGCGACGGGATTGTCCGCAGATGTACTTCAAGACCTTCACGATTCTGGCATGGTTTTTCGGCGCTTATTTTTCACTGCTGTTTTTTGTGCACTCGCCGTGGCTGATCGCGGTGCTCGCGGTGGTGCTGGGGCTGGCGCTGGCGGGAATCGGGTTCAATATTCAGCATGACGGGGGGCACAAGGGGTATTCGGAGTACAAGGCGATCAACAAGATCATGGCGATGACGCTGGATCTGATGGGGGGGAGCTCGTATTTATGGGATTGGAAACATAATTCGATCCATCACACTTACACGAACATCGCGGGTGAGGATGATGATATCGACGTGGGGTTTTTGGGCCGGTTGTCGCCGCACCAGCCGCGGTTCTGGTTTCATCGGATGCAGTCGATTTACCTCTGGGGGCTGTACGGGTTTCTGGCGATCAAGTGGCATTTGTTCGATGACTTTCACCAGCTGGCGATTGCGAAGATCGGCGACAAAAAAATCCCGCGTCCCAAGGGGATGGACCTGGCGGTCTTCATCGGCGGGAAGGTGATCTTCTTCTCGATGGCGTTTGTGATTCCGATGCTGCTGCATCCCTGGTGGGCGGTGCTGTCGACGTATGCGTTGGCGGCGTTCACGAGCGGCGTGGTGCTGAGCATAGTTTTTCAGTTGGCGCATTGCGTCGAGGGTGCGGAGTTTCCGCAGCCGGTGGAACAGGGCGAAGGGGAGCGCTCGAAGATAGAAACGGAGTGGGCGATTCATCAGGTGCAGACGACGGTGAATTTTTCGCGGCGGAATCCGGTCTTGAGCTGGTTTCTGGGCGGTTTGAATTTTCAGATCGAGCATCATTTGTTTCACAAGATCAGCCACGTCCATTATCCGGCCCTTTCGAAGGTGGTGGAGGCCACGTGCCTGGAGTTTGGCGTGAAGTATAGGAGCCACCGGACCTTTTTCTCGGCAGTGCGATCGCACTACCGGTGGTTGAAGGAGATGGGCCGGCCGGTGCAGGCGGCCGGGTGAGGCGGGTGGGGGCATGGGATGTTTTTAGAAGACGGAGCGACCAACGCGGTGGCTCCGTCTTTTTTTGGGTGGGGAGGGGGGGAATGGGCCTGGGGGCCGTGTGGAGGCGGGCATCGGTGAGGGATGCGACAGATGGGTGCGAATTGGTGGAGGGAAGCTTGAGGGGGGAGGAAAGCGGGCGATCGGATTCGAACCGACGACGTCCAGCTTGGGAAGCTGGCATTCTACCACTGAATTACGCCCGCATCAGGGAACTGGGGGACTAGGATTCGAACCTAGACAGGCAGAGTCAGAGTCTGCAGTGCTACCATTACACCATCCCCCAAAGGATGGACGAGCATCATACCAAAACCGTGAGGCGAATCAATCAGGCCGCGAGCGGGAGGCGCGGCGCGCGGCGAAGAAGTCGCGGAGGAGGGTGGCGGCCTCGGCGGCGCGGATGCCGGGGGTGATGACGGCGCGGTGGTTGAGGCGTGGGTCGCTGCAGAGTTGGAAGAGGGATTGGACGGCACCGGCCTTGGGATCGGGGCAGCCGAAGACGAGGCGGGGGAGGCGGGCGTTGACGATGGCACCGGCGCACATGGGGCAGGGTTCAAGGGTGACGTAGAGGGTGCAGTGGAGGAGGCGCCAGGAGTTGAGGGCGCGGCCGGCCTGACGGAGGGCGACGATTTCGGCGTGGGCCGACGGGTCGGCATCGCGTTGGCGCAGGTTGAAGCCGCGGCCGACGAGTTGGCCGTCGGGGTGCTGGGCGAAGTCGACGACGACGGCACCAACGGGGATTTCACCGAGAGCGGCGGCTTGTCGTGCGAGGTCGAGGGCTTCGTCCATCCAGCGGTTATCGAGGGCGAGGGAGCTGTCCATGGGGGCCGTCCAAAAAAAAAGCCGGCGTCACCGCCGGCTTTTTTCTCCGCATGTACCCCCAACGGGATTCGAACCCGTGTCGCCGCCGTGAGAGGGCGGTGTCCTGGGCCACTAGACGATGGGGGCGGATACCTCTCACGAGCTACGCACTGTATCGGGCGGTTGGGCCGGATGTCAACCGGACATTTTCGTGTGATGGGAGCGGGGCGGCGCGGCCGTGGGCGCGGGGCGAGGTCACGCGGGAGGGGAGGCGAAAGGCGGGCGTGCGACGGTCATGGCAGGAGCAGCGGGGTGAGCAGTCCGACGGTTTGCAAGATCGGCTTGGCGATGTCGCCGACAGCCATCGCAGCGTCTTTCAATCCTTTGAGGCTAAGTTCGTACCAGGGGCGCCGGGGTTCATCCTGGGCGATCTCGTTACTCAGGGTGGTGAGGTCGGCCCCCATCGTTTTGGTGACCTTCGGATCCGCCTTGTCGGCGATAGCTGTGATCTGCGCGGTGAGCTGGGAGATGAGGTCCTTGACCTGCGTGGAGGCGTCGGAGGACTTGAGATTTCCCTGGACGGTGTTGGTGACGTTCTCCATGTATTTGGCGATGTTGACGATATTTCCCGAACCGCTGACGCTGACATGGTTTTCCATATAGGTGCCTCCAGGGGCGACGTTGATGACCGGAACGAGGCGCGCCGACAGGCGGCGCTGCTGATACTCGTCGACCTTCTTCCATACGTTTTTTCGCGCGCCGTCGTAGCGGGCCGCGAAATTGGCCTTCGTGGCGGGCGGGGTGACGAGGGTGGCGGCTTCGACGGCCGCAAGAATGGCGGACTGGCCGACGCCCGACCATTCGCGCTGGTTGATGAGGCGGGTGCGTTCGTTGAAGTACTTGTCGAGTGCGTCGACGGAGGATTCCGTGGAGGGGTTCAGGAGACGGTTGCGACGCAGTTGTTTGAGGATGAGGTCCAGGCATTCCTGTTCGGCATGGAGGCGCAGGAGGCAGAGGCGGAGGCTGCGCAGCTGGTCGTTGGTGGCGGTCCCGCGGCGCAGCAGCCATACGGGGATAATGCCGCTGTGGCTCCGCACGCGGCCGAAGAGGACCTCGGCCCCGCAGGTTTTGGCCGTGGGAACGGGGGTGAAGCCCTGAGGGTCCAGAGTCGTCTCGGCCTCGAGCGGGCCCAGCTCGACGACCGCGAGAGGCACTCCGGCTTCGACCAATTGAGCGGCGCGGGGCAGTTTGGCGAGGATAGCGGTGCCGAGGGTGGCGCGGGTAAAGAGGGTTGCGAGTGCGGGGCCACGGGTGATCAGGGGGGCGGGGCGGGAAAGGGCGTTTTCGGCGGGGACCTGCGCCGGCATTTCGCACAGGCTGACGAGAACGGCGAGGATCTCATGCGTGGCCAACCCGGTCAGCGGCGGGGCGCTGCGGCTGTGGACGATTCCCACCTCCACGCGGGCCACGGTTGCCCCATCACAAAACAGGCGTCGGAAGGCACACTGTGGGTGCAGCTCTTTGCCCGGCGCTCCGGCGGGATGGGCCGCCAGATTGGGGAAGCGCAGGGCTCGATGCGCCCGGCAAAACTTCTGTTCGTCCGGCCAGGCGAGGTCGGGCTGGCTGCGCCGCTCGACAGCGCGGCCGAAGCGGTGGACGAACTGCGGGTTGATGGCGGTGGCGAGATTGGACCAGTCGGGGAGCCCGAGACGAAGCTCGGGGTCGGGATCGAATGGCCGCGCATCCGAGAGGGGAAATTGAAACGTGACCAGCACGCTGTACCTGAAAAAAAGCCCCGGACGTAGGAATAACCCCGACGGGGAGGTCTGAGACAGAACGTCTCCGACCAACGCCGGAGACAAGTCTTTCGACGGGCTTGTGCCCACCTTATGCGCAAGGCAAAAGGCTCGCCTGCCCCGCGTGGCCGATCGAAAGTCGTTTCCGCAGGGCAGGGTCGAGGCAAGTGTAGCGGTGGGGGCGGTTGGCAGAAAGGAGATTCCGTGCGAATTCGCAGTGCGACCTTGGCGGGGCGGACGGGGCA